>SYKL01000003.1 GCA_005797785.1 Pseudomonadota bacterium
CTGCATGTTGTCGATGCTGATCACGGGGATCCCCTTGGAGATCCCATAGAAATACGCCCAGGACTCAAAATCGCTGATCACCGCGTCGGGCCGAAAGTGAGCTTCGGCGACGTTGCGGTAGACATCGAGGTTTTTGAGCAGGCCGGCAGGGGCCGCCTTCAGGTTCTTAAGGACGGTTTCGCTGAGGTCGAGGCTGCTCCCGTCAAACACCAGGCTGAGTCCGTGGATTTCGTCGAACGAAATTCCTTTTCGTCCCTCAAAAGCGCGCAGCAAGAAGCCGTGTGCGCGGCCCGAAACGACGACATGGACCTCGTGTCCCAGCGACAACAGGTGTTCTAAGGTGACCCGGCTTCGCGTCGCGTGACCCATGCCTTCGCCGACGACGCCGTACAGGATGCGCATCGATTCCTCCGGTGAACCATGCTACCTCCTTGGCTTCGGAGGGTGGTATGGCTTTGTGGGATGGACGGTTTTCGGGAGGGCCCGCCGAGGACATGATCCGCTTTTCGGAAAGTCTTTCGGTCGACTTACGGATGTGGCGAGAAGATATTGCTGGCAGTGTGGCGCACGCGCAAATGCTGGGCGACGTGGGGCTGCTGACCGCCGAAGAAGTAAAGCAGCTTGTCGATGGCTTGCATCAGGTGGGAGAGGAGATCGCCCACGGAATCTATGTTCCTGGTCCGGAACATGAAGACATCCATATGGCGGTGGAGGCTCGGCTGACGGCGCTGGTCGGCGAAGTCGGTGCGAAGCTGCACACGGCGCGGTCGCGAAATGACCAGGTAGCAACCGATGTTCGACTGTGGTTGAAATCCCGGCTCGGGGATTTGCGGCAGGCGCTGTTGGAGCTGCTTTCCGGGCTGCTCGATCGCGTGGAACGGGATGGGGATGTCCTTTTTCCGGGGTTTACTCACCTGCAGCGGGGGCAACCGATCTGGTTTGGGCATCACCTGTTGGCGTATGCGTGGATGGTTCGCCGGGATGCGGATCGCGTTCAGAATGCGTTGGAAAGAATGGACGAATGCCCATTAGGCGCGGGGGCTATGGCCGGAACGCCGCACCCGATCGATCGGCACCGCACCGCCGCACTGCTGGGGTTTGCGCGTCCGGTCGAAAACGCAATGGACGCCGTCGCTTCGCGGGATCACGCGATCGAGGCGGTGTCGGCCTGTGCGATCGCGATGTCGCATTTCTCGCGAATGTCGGAGGAATTAGTACTTTGGTCAACGGAGGAGTTCGCGTTCATTCGGATGGGCGACGGATATGCGACGGGAAGCTCGATCATGCCGCAAAAACGGAATCCGGACGCCGCGGAACTCGTTCGTGGGAAGGCCGGCCGCGTGTTTGGTTCGTTGCAAGCGCTGTTGACGATGGTGAAGGGCCTTCCCCTCGCGTACAACCGCGATCTTCAAGAGGATCGAGCGTCACTTTTTGACGCGGTGGAGACCACCACGGCCTGTGCGCGGATCTTGAGCGGCGTTTGGCGCACCCTGACGGTGAACGGTGAACGTTACGAACAGGCGTTGCAGGGGCACTTTCTTTTGGCGACCGAGCTTGCGGACTTTCTGGTCACCCGGGGCGTTCCCTTCCGGGAGTCGCACCACATTGCTGGGAAGATCGTGGCTTTTTGCGAGGAGCGGAAAACCGATTTCGCGGGAATCACTGTTAGCGATCTGCAATCGTTTCACCCCGCGTTCGACGAGCAGGTCCACGCTTGGCTGGACCCGAAAGCGGCGGCGGAACGCCGGCGATCGTTCGGGGGAACCTCACAACATGAAATTCAGCGGCAGCTCGCGTTGTTGCGCGCGGTCAGTTGAACGGGGCGTGCGCTCGCCGCATGGTGAGGCTGAAACGGTTGTTGGGGCAATCCGAATCGACGTCAGGGTCGACTAGAGCCCCAATGACGTCCGTCAAATCTGTCCATTCGCCGTCGTCGCTGAGCAGCCCCACGGAGCTGCACCACGAGAAGGTTTCCGGGATGTAGCCCTCGACGCTCATCAACAGGCCGCGTCCGTCGATCGGTAGGATCGCGTTGAAGTCTTCGGGGATCAGGTCGAGTGGCAGAATCCCGGTCGGGAGGTCATCGACTTCCAGAAAAGGGTCGTACTCCCCAGATAAAGAGCGCTTTCGGATGGCGCCATTGTAGTGGCAATACAGGTCTCCGTCCTCCGCGAACCGGCAGCCCTCACCGGTCAAGGGAAGATTATCGGTGAAACCCTCCAGATCGTACACCAAGGTGACTGGGCCCGCCCCCGTGTAGGGTTCGACGGTGAGGAGTTCGGTCCAAAGGTCACCAACCAAGGCAGTGGGTAGGTTTTCACTTAACAATGCGGTGGTGCCAGTGGGGTCTCCCTCGGCATCGAGGCCCCGAACGAGCGTTTCGCCATCCGGGTTGTTGAAGATCAGGTGCGAGCCGTCTGCGCTGACCAGCGGAAATCCAGCGTCGGTTTGTATTTCCGTTCGATCACCCGACGGAAGTTCCACCTTGTCGATTCGGGCACCGTCGGGGTTCGAAGTGAACACCATCTGATACACCACCGGCAACGAAGGGTGCGCGACCATCTCCCACACCGCGCCATTGCCGGGCTCCACATTGGGCAATAAGACGGCTTCCAACGGCTCCGCATCCAGATTCAGCGCGAAGGGCGTTAAGGCGGTGTCACCGCCAAACGAAAGGATCGACCCGATGATCCAGGTGCCTTCATCCGCGGGAACGTCGGTATCGTCGGTATCTACGGGGTCGGTCTCGTCCGTATCGGTGGTTTCCACGGTCGAATCGCCCGTGTCGGTTTCCGCCGGCTCGGAATCGGTGTCATCCGGCGTTGGGCAACCCAACAGGAACACCAGCCAAACTGCGCGCACCGCCCCTCCCAATTGGTCAACCAATTGACTATCGATGGATAGTCTACCCGGTCTTACAGCCAATCAGTGGAATTTTGAGAAATCCGCTGGCCGACGCTGCATGAAGGCCGTGAACGCCTCGACCGCTTCCGGCGACATCAACCGTTCGCCGAACACCTGAAGCTCGGCGGCCATCGCTTCATCCACGGCGGACTTTTGAGCACGTTTGAGGAGCTTTTTCGTCGCGCGAACCGAAGCGGGGGCGCGGGTGGCCAAATGCCGAACACGTTCCAAAGCACCGGCTTCCAACGTATCAAAGTCGGGGAACACCTTATTGACGAGGCCGTACCGATGGGCTTCCGAGCCGCTCAAGGTCTCGCCCAGGAGAAGCAACGCACTGGCGCGTTGGTGGCCGAACATCGCCGGCAGCAGCACGCTGGATGCCGCTTCGGGAACCAACCCGAGGTCGACGAAAGGCATCTTGAGTGCGGCATCTTCGGCGGCGTACACCAGATCGCAGTGGAGCAGCATCGTCGTGCCGATCCCGATCGCGGTACCGGAAACGGCGGCTACAATCGGCTTTTCGGCGTTGATGATCGCGTTCAAGAATCGGACCACCGCAGACAGATCGCTGGGGTTCATGAAGTCTTTGAGATCATTGCCCGAGGTAAACAAGCCGGGAAGACCGCTGATCAATACCACCCGAACATCGGGGTCTTGGTCGGCGTCGGCTAGTCCAGCGACGAGCGTCTCGTACATCGCCAAGGTGAGGGCGTTTTTTTTCTCGGGGCGGTTCATCTGCAGGCGCAGAATGCCGTCGGATTTGCTGACCAGCACGTGACTCATGGACGCTCCAGGGCGGACGTGGTTTACACTAACCGAGGGAAGGAAAAATGTTCTTCGGAATGCTCTGGTTTGCATTGGCGTGGGCGGGAAATGCCAAACAAGACGATTTCGACCGGCATGGTAACGAATTTGAGGTTCGGTACCGGGACATCGGCGGATCCCACCGGACGGTGAAATTCGAGCTTTCCTCGCGGGAGGTGGAAGAGGGTTTGGATGCGCGGTTGGCGTTTCCGCAAAAGCAGGCGGTGAAAGCACAGGTGGAAGCTGTTCGTCGGTATGCCGATGGGTTGCATGGGGTGACGCTGAAAGCGAAGGGCACCCGAAATGGCGTCAAAATGAGCGCTTCGGGCACATCGCGAAAGAAGATTAAGGAGGCGTTGAAAGGAGGGCAGAAAGCGGCGAACCGAGGGCTCGACAAATTCTTGGAGGACGAGCATTGGATTCGCCGGGGCAAGGATTTATTCCCCGATCACATCCGATGGGTGAAAGAGGAGTCCAAACACGTAAAACCGGCCGCCACTGCGATCATGAAGGGGGACAACGCGCGGGAGGACATCGATCTCGCGCTCCGGTACCTTCAGGCGGTGCCCTACGAGGCTCGAAAAGGTGGGGGCGACAAAGGGTTTCGCCCGCCGGTTTCCGTGCTGGCGAAGAACAAAGGCGACTGCGACAGCAAGAGCACGCTGTTGTTGGCGATGGTTCGGGCCAAATACCCGGAGGTAAAAGGGGCGATTGTGTACACCAAGGGGCATGCGTTCGCAGCGTTCGAGCTCCCTCCAAAAGAGGGGGACAAGGTGATCAAAGAGAAGGGCCGGGTATGGGTGGCGGCGGAGCCGGTGGGGCCGCAGGAGTTGAAGTTGGGGAAGGTTGGGAAGTACTCGGCGAAGAAGATTCGAGGGGGGAAGGTGGATGTGGTGGAGGTGAAGTAGTGGACGAGTCGTGGGGTGCGTTGTTTTTGGGTGCCTTTGTTGCGGGTTTTGCATATGTGTTGCGGGATTCCCCCAAATGGGGCTCGGAGAGCCTTTCTTGGCTACGGCGGTTTATTCAAAATGACCTGATGGCAGGGGAAGATGTGCGTCGTCAGACCCGACGAAAAGCGTTTGGCGGGGCGGGGGTTGTGCACACGTCTGCGGAATCTCGTGACCAATCCGCTCGGATCAAGTTGGATGCATAGCCCCTTTTTCGTTCTTGAATTGGCAGTGGGTCTCGGCTCGGCCGCGTACTGGCTGTGGACGATGTACCGAGAGGCACCCCCACCGCCGGTGAAATACCTGCCTCCGGCGCCGGAAAGTCCTTCGGACGTCATCGAGGTGGTCTATGCCACTGCGCCCGCGCGTGCGGAAGAGCCTTTCGACGGTTTGGGTGGCGAAGAGATCCCGACCGCGCCGTTTACCGTGTTTCGACTGCCGCCGGTCGGACGGCTGTCGATCCGATTGCGGAGTGCGGGAGCGGAGAGTTCCCTGTATACCGGCGATGATCGCTTTGATGCAGAGTTTGCGGTGGGTGGGGAGCCCGAGCAAGTGGTGGCCCGGCTGCCAAAAGCTGCCCGGGACCTCCTATGCGGATTGAGGCGGCAGTGGAGTTCGTTTTCGATCGAGCAGCGGGGTGCCGAGATCGTCGCGAGAGGGCGTTTGGAGGGCGAAGAGCGCGAGGTGTGGCTGAAGATATTGAACGCCCTCGTCGCCGCGATGCGGTTTCCGGACTTGGAGCAACGGCTGGCAGAGATCGCCCGTTCTAACGAACCCTTAGGCGTTCGCCGTCGAGCGATCTGGGCGTTAAACGATGAGAACGCGCTTCGGGGGTTGCTGAGCGAGACCGTGGTGCGAACGCACGTAGCACTGAAGCTGAGAGACCCGGAAGCGGCGGCCCACATTGGGAAATGGGACCTTCATACCGCGTTGAAGGAGGAACCCCGAGGGGTGGATTCGCTGGTGGCCATGGGCAATGAGGCGCTTCTCCTATATGCGTTGGAAGCAGAGTTATCGGAAGAGTTGCTTGTTTTGGTGTTGGGCGCGTTGGGCCGGGTGGGAACCGTGGCGGCGGTAGAGCCTCTGTTAACTCGCGCAAAAGCCGACTATGGAAGGGTATTGACCCGGGCTGCCGAGCGTGCGATCGCGGAAATTCAGTCGCGCGCTTCGGGTTCGCCGGGGATGCTGTCGATCCCGGAAACACCGCAAATCCTGGGTGCATTGAGCGAAGCGGTCGATGCCGGTCGGTTGGCGGTCGCGCCCGATCCGAAGGTGGGTTCGTAGTGAGCAGTCTTTTGTTGATTTCGGGCGTTGGAATGGTCGCTTTGCTGGTGGAGATCCGCCTTCGACATCTCCCGCCACCAATTCCTACTCTGTCGGTGCTAAGCACCGAATTTACGGAGAGGGGCGGCCCAGGTGGGCTTCGGCTGGAGGCCGTTGGCGCCCTCAGCGAGAGTGACGAGTCGGGTCGATTGGCGATCGCGCGGATCCAGGCCCGATTGTCGGGTGGACCGGGGATGTTGTCGATCGCGGAGAATGTGGCGTTGGAAGGCGCGTTGAGCGCGCCGAAGGAGAGTGGGCTGGCGCTCGCAGATGGTCAATCGATTGACGAGTTGAGCGAGAGTCCGAGGACCGTTCAACCGCCACGGGGCGAACCGCATGGTTAGCCGCTTCGTCTGGAGTTGTTGAGTGCATCAGCAGTGGTTCGTGGTGATCCTGCCGCTCGCGTTGGGCCTTTTTGTCACCCTGTGGTCGTTCGTTGCCAACCAGAAGAGCGCCCCGGATCCGGGAAGAAAGCGGCCGACATTTGGCCTAAAGGGCGAGTCGTACGTACCGGCGGTTTCCTCCTCCACGGTCCGCCGGGTTGTTGACGGTGATTCCGAAATCGTCGAAATGGTCGTATCGGGGGGGCCGATGGGCGTCGGGCTGCACGATGTCACCGTGTTTGAAGCCAGCGTTTCGAGGGAAAATGTGACCTGCGATGAGGAGTTTCATCGGCTGGTTGCCACAACGGGCGATCCGAGAGTGGTGATGGCTGCGCTGCCGGACGATGTTCGGCGATCGTGGCTTTACTTGCGGCAGGCTGGGGTCGACTTGCGACTGGAGCGAGGGCAGGTGCATTTTCGGACGCACGATCCGTTCGACGCCAGGAATTTGGAAGAGTTGGTGGCGCGAATGTGCACCGATGACATCGATCGGAGGCTGCTGGAGATCGCTTCTGACGACGAGAATCCCAGGGTAAGGCGTTCGATCTTGTGGAGGTTTGTCCCGAGGGCGGCGCTGCCGCCATTTTTGGACGCTCCGGACCCGGTGACCCGAGCGCAGGTGGCGTTGCAACTGTCCAATTTTGATCGGTTGTTGGATGCCCCGGACTTCGCACTGCTGGAGTTGTGTAGGGAATTTCCATCGTTTGTAGGCCCCTTGTTGGAGGACACGATCGACGAGGAGTTGGCGCTTCGCATACTCTCTCTCGGGAAAAACGTTCCGGACAATGTTCAGATTCGGGTGATTCTGGCGTTGCGCCGGATGGGAACAGCGGCGGCAGTGGCCCAGCTTCAAGAGCGGTTCCAGACCTGGTTGGGAAGTCCGGTAGCGGATGCTTCACGAATCGCTTTGGTGCTGATTCAGGCGCGGTTGAAGGGTGCCCCAGGGGCGTTAGCCCTGAGTGAGGAGGCGCCGGCGCGGGGGGCGTTGAGCGCCCCGCAGGGGGGCGGTTTGGCGGTGGTGGAGCGGGGGGCGTCCGACCCCACCCATGAGTAGTTTTGCCGACTTGAGCGCGATTTTTGGCGTTGTGATCGCCTATGCGCTGTATTCGTGGCAAAAGGCCGCAAACCCTGGGAGACGCTTCGCTTCCCCACTCGTGGATGTACCGCAACAAACTGTCCTTACGAAGGGCGGTGGTCCGCGCATGATTTCGATCGTCGCAACTCCGGATCAAGAGCGCGATGGAATCGGAGATCCGGTGTTTGATCGATTCTTTTTGATGGAGGGGGATCGGCGCCTGTGGATCGCGGCGTTGCCCCTGGCGGTTCGGCAGGAGTTGCAGGGCCTCCACGGGCACCTGACCGGGGATCGGCGCCCGAAGATTGCGGATCTAAGGTTCGAAGGGGGAGAGTTCCGGATCACGTTTCAGTCCTATCTGACCCCGAGCGAGTCTGCTGTGTGGCTGCATCGGCTGGATTTGCTGGTGCGCGCGATGAATACGCCGGATGTAGAGTCCCGGCTGTTTGCGATGTTGGGCGATCCTTACCCCGGGGTCCGCGCCTCAGTGCTTTGGAAAATAAAGGATAGAAGCCGCGTTCAGGCCATGTTGACGGATCGCGATCCCGCGGTTAGGATGCAGGCCGCGTTAAAGTTGCGTGATCGGACGGCCATTCTCGCGTTTTCGGACGAAGACCTGTTCGCCGCGGTCATGCAATTCCGCGAACACACGCTGCAAACTCTGGGCGAGCTTCACGAGGAGTCGCTTTTGCTGCGGCTATTGGAGCGGGGCATGGGTGGGCCGTCGGTGGGCCTTTGGGCGATCGAGCGCCTAAAGCAGTGGGGCACCGCGGCGTCAGTGGCGGTGCTGCAGCGTCGCTCTCAAGCCTGGTTTGGAGGTGAGCTCGCCGTCGAGGCGGGTCGCGCGATCGCCGAGATCCAGTCGCGGTTGTCGGGTTCTCCAGGGATGGTGTCCCTCAGCGAAACCCCGCTATTGGAGGGCGCTGTGAGCGAGGGGGAGCAGGGCGGACTGACAGTGGTAGAAAGTAAACCAGTTGACCAATTGTCTGGCCCTCGGCGGCCGGGACCAGTGCGCTAACGCCAGTCCCCAATCAACAAAAACGGCGCCCAATGGTACGGATGACTGGTTGTTTCATTGGCCAGCAACCCAAGTTGGGCGTCTCTGAGGGCATCGCCCTTCGAGGTATTCGGCTTTCGAAGGTTCTCATACAAGTGAACCATCAACTGGCCGGTGCTGCCGTCGTTGACGCTCCACAAGCTGGCGATCACCGAATCCGCGCCGCGCATTTCGAATTGGTAAGCTAAACCGGCAATTTCCTTGCCCTCGCCGTGGTCGCCCACGGCGGTCTGGCAGGCGGAAAGCACCGCCAAATCCACCGAGCCCAGGGGAAGGAGTGTGATCTCCCGGAAGGTGAGGGAGGAGTCGGCCATCGTAAGGTAGCTTCCTTCCGGATTTTCGTTGAGAAGGTGCCCGTGCGTGGCGAGGTGCAAGATGGCGTTGTTTCCAACTTCGCTTCGAAGTTTGGCTTTGGTCGCATCCGCCCCAAAATAGCTTTGCGTGCTCTTTTTTCCCCATACCTTCGAGAGGTTGACCACTTCGGCTTCGGCGCCGGGAAGAGACCCATCTGGGTTTCCGAACGCGAGGATGGACGCATTTTTTGGAATCGGCGCATGCGTCGCGAGGGCGCCGGACTGGGTCAGAACCGAGACCCGGTAGTCTTCGATCAGGTACTTTTCTCCAGAATAAAGTGCCGCAAAGGGGATGTATCGGAGGCGACCGCTGGGGCTGGCGATCAGCGTGTCGATGCCGACCAGATCGGCGCGGATCGTGCCGATCAGTACGTCGTACAGGCGTTTTGCGGGGGCTTTCGGATCGATTGCGCTGGTGCTGGCCACCTTGGCACCGCGCACGACTCCCCAGGAAACGGCTGGCGTTTCCAAGGCTTTTCGCATGTCGCGAATGAGGGTGTCGACCTCGGCTTCGGGAATTTTGGCTTCCCGATACAGCAACGGCGCATTTCCGCCGCGCACCACGAAGATCACGACCCGATCTTCGAGGATGATCGGCTCGATAAAGGCTTCATTTACCTTTAGGTCTGCTTGAAGCTTGAAAAAGTTCGGCGGGGCGATCTGAAGTCGTTGGTACAGTTCCGGCTGCTCGGCTTCTAACTTCTTCGTGTAATCCTGGAATCGAAGCTGAACTTCGTCGAGGGAGGTCTGCCAGGCGGAGATTTGATCGGCGCGTTGGTCTTTTTTCGGTTTGGCGAGCTCCGTGCGAAGAAGGTGCTCTAACTCCCGCTCTTTGGCGAGGAGGCTCTCGCCTTCTTCGACCACGGCCTGCTCGGTGGGATCGTCGCTTTGAAATCCCCCTTCTCGGGTGATCTCCTGGAGTTCTTGCGACTTCATCCGGCCAAGAATCTGGAAAGCCTCGGTTTCTCGCCCGGCTTGAGTAAGAAGGTCGACGAGTTCTTTGTAGACGTCGGATCGATTCCGCTGAAGTTGATCCTGTTGCTCAGTGTCGGATCCAAAACTTGCTTTCATAGCCTCCAATACGTCAACCGATCCTTGAAGCGCGTCGATGGCACCAGGAGTGTCGCCGGAATCGCGTTTTGCGCGGCCAAGGTAGAAGAGCGCCTCCCAACGTTGGTTTTCGGCGCGGAGGTCCTTGGCCAGCGTTGCTGCTGGTTCAAGGTACGAAATAGCGTCAGTAAATTTACCAGCTTCCCAGGCGTTCATTCCGAGGTGAGAGTTGCTGCGAATCAATGCCAGCGGATGCTCGCCCTTTTCGGCGAGGGTTCGGGCGCGAAGCAGGGTTTCTTCCGCCAGTTGGTGTTCTCCCGCTTCGCGATGCACAATGCCCAGGTACAGCGTCTGGTTCATGATCTGAACGGGAAGTCCCTTGGTCTCGGCGAGCTGGAGCGCCTCCGTTGCCAGCGTGCGAGCGGTGGCATGATCGCCGAGGTGGGCCTTACAACGCGATAAGTTCCCGACCGAAATCGTAAGAACGTCGAGATACGTGAGTTCGCGGCCGATAGCGATGGCTTCTTCGAGCAACGGAACGGCGCCTTCCCAATCGCCCACGTCGATGCGCAGGGTGGCGAGATTGTTCAAAGAACCGGCCAGTCCCCACCGATCGTTGATTTCTCGACGGATAGCGAGGCTTTTGGCCATCGCCTGCTCTGCCTCTCCTAAGCGGCCGAGATCCTGGTATACGCTCGCTATGGTGCTGATCGCTGTGGCCATGGCGGGCCGATTGCGCGTTTGCTCGGCGAGATCGTACGCACGTTGACCGAGTTCCAACGCCTCATCTGGACGCCCGCGGATGCCTAAAAGCCATGCAAGGCCGTTGGTGAGATAGGACTCCGAAGCGGGGTTGTCGGTGCTTTGTGCGAGTGAAATCGACGTTCGATATTCGGTTTCCGCGAGGTCGTAGTTGCCATCGAGTTCGGCTACCTGGGCGAGCTCCGCATGTTGGTTGGCCACGCTGTTGGTGTCGCCAACGTGCAGGTAGATCGCCAGCGCCTCCTCATGGTGTTGTCGGGCATCGCCAATGCGCCCGTCCGTTTCAGCGATATTGCCTAGTAGAGCGTGGGCTTGAGCCTCCATCGGTCGGCTCGGCATCGCGCGCGCCAACTCAAGCGCCTCATTGGCATAGGCGGTCGCCTCCTCTGCTTTGCCGTCCGTGAGCTTGTAGTTCCCCAGGCTCAGCAGGGACCCGGTGATGCCCGCGCGATCGCCCAACGTGCGCCGAATAGTCAAGGCGCTTGACCATTTCTCTCGGGCGAGATCGTATTGTTTGGCGTAGAATGCGACGGTTCCCCAGGTGTCGTAGTAGGTCGCCTTGCGAGCGTCGCTGTTGGTGGCGATGGCGTAGGACTCACCTTCGGCCATAGTGCGGAGAGCATCCTCCGGTTGCCCTGCTTCCTGCTGGGTGGTGGCGATGTTCTCGTAAACATTGGCCAGAGGCAGCGGTTCTCCAAATTTTTCGGCTTCGGTTTTGGCTTGTGTTAGGCTGGCGAGCGATGCCTCGAAATTTCCGCGAGCGCGGTGAAGACTGCCGGTGCGGACCAGCAGATCGACGACATCGTCCTTCTCCTTGACCGACCGATAGCCTTGGAACGCTAACTCATAGTGCTTCAGGGCCTCGTCAAAATCACCAAGCAACCAGTGCAATGAGCCGATGTCGGTGTGGTTTCGGGCGATCTCGGAGTGATTTTGAATGGCCTCGTTGATCGCAAGCGACCGCTCCTCAAACGTCAGTGCTTTGGAGTATTCGCCCAGATTCCAGTAAGCACCGCTCACATCACCGAGTGCTTCGGCGACGGTGCTGTCCCATCCGAGCCGATTGGCCAACTCAAGGGATTGTTCGAGAGCTTCCACTGCTTCGCGGTAACGGCCCTGTTTCTGGAACAGTTTTCCGAGTTTCTGCTGAATGGTGGCTTCGGACTCCAGGCCGTCCAGAGTTGGCTTTTGTTGGGCGAGCTCAAGGGCTTTTCGGTAGGCGGCCTCAGCTTCGGCATAATGGTCCAAACTCGAATTTTCGTCCCCGAGCCCCTTCCAGGAATTGAGGGCGATCGTCGGATTGTGGTTGGTAACCATCACCTGTTGGTAGAGTTCGATCGCTCGGGTGTAGGCTTCCACGCCTTCCGCGTGCCGTCCGAGGGAAGAAAGGTTCGAACCGATATTGTTGTAGGAGACGGCCTGACTGTAGGCGTCGTCCGGTGCTGCCAAAATGGCCTTTTGGTAAGCCGCGATGGCGTCTTCGTATTTTCCTTGGTTGGCGGCGACTTGTGCTACGCCCGTCCAGGTGTAATCCCAAGCCTTGTTGTCCTGAAGAAGTTCGCAGGCCTCCATCATCAACGCCAACAATTGCTCGGCTTCTACATATCGCCCTTGGCGCCCGTATTCCGTCGCCACGGTGTACCATGCCACGACGGAGTTGTCCGAGCGTAAATCCGCTTCAATCGAGCGAAGATAGGCGGTGCGAGCATCCCCTTGGAGGGCCAATGCACGCCGACGCTGCTCTACCGGAGAATTGTACCCTTTTAGAGCCCAAGATCCGTATACGTCCAAGAACAGCCAGTCTTGGCCGTAATACCGCGATGGGAACGACACTACGAAGGAAAGAAAATCGAGAACGTCTTCTTCGTCGGTTTCTCCCAGCACCTGTGGAAGATTCTTGCCTTTGAATCGTCCCTCGGTGATGGGCGACAGACCGATCTGGGCGTCCAGTGCGATTTTCTTGCCTTTTTTCGCCTGCTTCACCATTTGTTTTAGGGTTTTGCTTTCCTTGACCTGGTCAGGGTGCTGAACGTAGTCGCGAAAAGTGTAGAACTGTTCGCCGTCTTGGCCGTGGAAAAGTACGCCGTCTTGCGCCAATTCAAACAGGAGAGAGTCTTGTGGGGGCTTGGGAATGCGAACGGCGACGTGGATCTTGTCGGTGATCCCCACTTTGTCGTTTTGTTCGTCGTCCATTCGAACGGATAAACGAGTGGTATCGGGCAAGACTTCGATGATTTCGGCTCCCCCTATCCGTTCATAGCTCCCATCGTCGCGCAGCCGGAAAACCGAGGCCCGAGACCCTGGAATCACCCCATCATTGCTTCCAGCGGGGATCGTGATTTCTCGGAGACCTTCGGGTGTCTCGACGATATCGACGATGGTCGTTGTTGCCATCAAGTTGACTTTGCCCGGTTCCTCTGCTGCGACCGGCTGGGTCGCGATCAGCCACAGCAACGCCGCCCGGCCGAACCATCGATGCATGAATGCCCCCGCGACGATTGTACGCCACGGGAGCGCTTGGTGCCTCTTTCACACGGCTTACCGAATAGTAAACTAATTTACTATTCGAGGACCTTGGTGGGATCGGGGTCGTCCCAGGTGAAAATCCGCAGGCCCTCCGCACCCGCCGCGAGCCACCGCCCCCGGCTGCTGAAGGCGACCGTGCTGACGGGCTGCTCGAACGCTTTGACCAGGTGCGGGCGAATCCGCCCATCGAGCGTGTGTAGGGTCGCCAACGCGACTGCGCCGCTGCGCGCGCCGAAGCCCACAAAGTTCCCGTTGACGGTGACGTCGCCTGCTGTCACGTCGGGAAGTCTCATCGAGCGGGGCATGCCTCCCGTTCGCGGCCAGATCGCGACACCAGTGGTGGTGAATCCAAGAACGTGGGTGCCGCTCGGCTGCAGCACGTGTGCTGTCGTTTCGGTGGCCGCGTAGGTAGTATTTCGGCCAAGCGGAACCACATCCAGCCCCGCTCCCATCGAGCGGGCGAGGTTGAGTTTGCCATTTTCGCCAATAAGTGGGATAGCGCGTTCAGGGATATCAATGCTGGCTTTGAGCTGGCCGTCTTGGTAGAGGATAACGCTGTACCCTTTGGCGCCTTCGCCGGTCAACACGGCATATTCGCCGAGCCAAAAACCGACCAGATGGCGCACAAACGGATGGCGCCCTTCGTGTTCGACGCCTCCGGCAAGCTTGCCCACCGCCCATTTTCCTTTTTCGGAAGCGGTGAAATATCGCTTTCGATCGGGATGGACGGACAACACGTGAACCGGTGCCAACCCGTCTACCAATTGTCGGGTTCCCAGCACGGGATCTACGATGAAGATCGCGCCGTCACGGGTTCCTGCGACCAATTCCTCTCGTCCTGGGACCCAAGCCAGAGCAGTAGGAGCGGGCACCGGAGGGCGTAAAACCGACTCCAGTCCCGATCTTTGGTGTAGGAAGTGCGCATCCGTGGTGTCGCGCATGTGCAGATCTTACCGGACGGGATCGGGGGTCACCGCCGTTCGTTTGCCATTGGCGGATCGGTTTTTCAAAATATAGGCTTGCTCTGCTGCGGATACGGGGATGGCATAATCGCCATTGAAGCAGGCTGAACAAATGCGATCGCCGGCGACTTCGCGCAGTCCCTCGGTGGTGACGTATGTGAGGCTTTGAACGCCGAGAGTTTTTGCAAGCTCGATCTCAAGGCGGTCGGGAGGGTAAAGCGAAGCTACCAACTCATCTTTGGAGGGCATGTCGATGCCATAGAAACACGGGTGTGCAACCGGGGGTGAAAAGATGGCGAGATGCACCTCTTTGGGGCGCATGTCTTGCACCATTCGCACGATCCGGCGCATCGTGGAACCGCGAACGATGCTGTCGTCCACCAGAATCACGCGTTGCCCGTCGAACACTTCGCGGATCGGGTTGAGTTTGAGGCGGAGCGCCGCATCCCGGGTTGCCTGGTTGGGCATGATGAAAGTACGGCCGCTATAGCGGTTTTTAATGAAACCTTCGCGATTCGGTAGCTTCAACCGCTCGGCCATGGCCAGTGCGGCGTCGCGCGAGGTGTCGGGAATGGCCACTACGACGTCGGCTTCTAGGCCCTTTTTCATCCAGTCGTCGGCCAGGCGTTCGCCGAGGGCCCAACGCATGTTGTTGACGCGGCCTTCCTCCATGATGGAGTCTGGACGTGCGAAATAGATGCGTTCGAACACGCAGTGCCGAGCCGCTTGGGGCGAAACCGTGCGCAAGATGGGCGCTTCTCCCTTTCGCAGCACGACCATTGAGCCGGGGGGGACATGATCGACGATCTTGAAATCGAGCACGTCCAAGGCGACGGATTCCGAGGCCACCATCCAAGCGCCGTCGGCATGACGACCGAATACCGCCGGACGAATGCCGAAGGGATCGCGAAACGCGACCAAGGTCTCCTGGCCGTCGACCTCCAACACGGCGACCACGGAATAGGCGCCTCGGACGCGCGCCATCAAGCGTTTTAGGGCCGTGTGCAGGTCGTCGAGCGTGTGGCCGGCGGGCCGCAACGCCGTGAGTTCCTCTGCCAAAACCAGCAACACAGGCTCAGAATCGCACTGCGAGAGAACGTGCATACCCTGTTCGCGCAGATGATCCTCGATTTCGCTCACATTGGTGATGTTGCCGTTGTGAGCCAGCAGAATACCAGGTCGACGGGTGATAAACGGCTGTGCGTCCTCTCGATCGCCGATGTCCACCCCGGCCGTCGGGTAACGAACGTGTGCGATCCCCGCGGAACCTGGCATACGTTCGATAACGTGGGGCGGGATCGCCTGGGAGATCAGACCCAGGTCTTTGTGCAGGTGGAAGCGCCCATGATTCAAGGTGCCCACTCCGGCGGCGTCTTGGCCGCGGTGTTGCATCGCTTGCAAGCCCAGAACCAACGCAGGTGCGGCAGCCTCTAGGCCAATAACCCCTACAAAACCGCACATGGAGCGCCTCCTACGGGGAGCAGGCCGGTCAGGCCCGCCGGGAACGCGTGCATCATAATCGGCGCGGGTTCGCTCAACCCGTGACATGATACGATATCGCACGAATGGGGAACCGAACCCCGGCGCTCCATGTCGAAGCGGAACCAGGTGGTACGACCGTGAGGCATTTGGGCAACATCGCGGCGCTTGGGGTGGGCGCATTGCCGGGAGCAATGGCCTATGCGGCGATGTTGGGCTTGGGGTTGCACCGGCACGCAGAGCCGTGGGTCATCTCGTTGTGCGCCACGATCTTAGTCTTTGGCCCGCCGATGGCTGCCGCTGCGGTCGCGCTGCGTGCGCGAGCTCCCATTTTTGGACTTCTGGTAGCGGCGTGGTCGGTCGCTCTTTTAGCAGCGATGCCCGTCTATTTTCCTGGGGAACGGCGCCAGGCGGTCGTGACTGGAATGTCGTTGGTCAACCCCAGTGAAAATTGGGAGAGCCTTGCACGACAGGTGGCGGAAAATCTTCCTGAAGAGCCTCTCTTGGCCAAAGCGGAGGTACCAGAGGCGACCGAATATGAGGAGCCCGCCCTTCCGCCGGCTGGCCCGTTGTCGGACCACGAAATTGCCCTTCCTTACGAGGGAGCGGGGCGTCGCCTCTCGTTGCCGGTCAGCTTCCAGCAGGGCGGACGTACCGTCGAAAGGGAAATGATGGTCGATACCGGCGCCACTTATACGACGCTGCCCCTGTCAGTGTTGGCGGAATTGGGCGTTGAACCCGGCCCTAACGACCCGACGATCGTTCTTCACACCGCCAACGGCGAACGTGAGGCGCGGGTGGTGCTGGTCGATGCGATCTGGCTTGGGGATCTCAAAGTGGAAGGGGTGGCGATTGCCACCTGTGAAGCTTGTGCTTCGAGTGAGACGGTAGGACTTCTGGGGCTAAATGTGACTGGAAACTACAATCTCACCATTGATGCCGATCGACGGGAGGTCGTGTTTAGTCAAAGAACTGATAGAAATCGGCGTTTAGATGTTAGTCCGTTTACAGAGCTAGCGGCGAGTCTTTCGCGGTATCCGGGCGGCCGAATTGAAGTCGAAGTAACACTTGATAATCGTTCATCGCGGGCGATCGAGGCGGCGACCGCAGAGATCCGTTGCAATGATGCAACCTGGACGGTCGATCTGCAACGGACAGAGGCCCGTGCGACAATGGATGTTCGACGCAGGCTTCCCGAGCACGAGCCCTGCGATCGTTATCAGGTGGCGTTGCTGTCCGCGAGCTGGTGATCGCGATCGTGGTGGCGTTGCGGGAGGAGAAGGCGTTAGCTTGGGCCGCTCCGGAGGAGACATGCCCAATCCGTTTATCCCGCGCCTGACCGTGCACGACTGGTCCGAGAAGATCGGCCAGGATCCGTCTGAGCACCAGGCCGCGCTCACCCGCCTGCTCAAAGATCAGCGGCGCTTGTCCAAGTTCATCGAGGAAAATCGTGAATCGATGGACCCAGCGACCTCGGGCGTGACCGTCTATTTGGTCGGCGTGATCGCACGGATGTTCGACCTCGCAGGAGGCCGGCTTCGTGGTGCGACTTGGGAGCAAGTTCGCGACGTTTCCGCAAAGGTGGGCGCTGAGGTGGAGAGCCTTCTTCCCGCCGACGCAAGCTTTGTCGAGCGCGCTCGTGGTGTTTCCTGGCGTGCGCAGCCGCACATTTTGGACGAGGCGTTGATGGCTCTGTTTCAGCGCGAGACCGCTGAAGGCGAGACCGATCTTCCCGACGCGGAGAAGGTCAAGGTGTACCTGCTGTTGTGGGTTGCTACCGAAGTCCTCGATCAGAATTGGAAGACTGCGCCAGGCTACACAGGTGATACCTCGTACACTTATGTGCACTTAGAGCCAAAGAAAGCCTGAAAACTTAGTTGAGCGGCGGCTCCGTCGAACTATGCCGCCGTATTCGGAGGCGCGATGGAGTACCGGCGACTTGGATCTGCAGGGGTGAAAGTCTCCAATCTGTGCCTTGGAGCGATGACGTTCGGCGAAGCCGACGAGAAATCGTTCATGCACGAAATTGGTTGCGATGAATCCACCTCGGTCGCGATCCTCAATCGTGCGTTGGACGCCGGCATCAATTTCGTCGACACCGCGGATGTCTACGGACAAGACGGGCTTTCCGAGCGCGTGATCGGTAACTGGTTTAAGAACGATCAACGCCGCGATGAAGTGGTGTTGGCGACGAAGTTCCGATTTCGGATGTCGCCCGGTGCCAACGGCAGTGGCGCTTCGCGCTACCGAATTGTGCGGTCCGTAGAAAACAGCCTGCGGCGCCTCCAGACCGATCGGATCGATCTGTACCAGATCCACATGCAGGATCGCGAGGTACCGGAAGATGAGGTTCTTCGGGCGCTTGATGACCTGGTTAGGGATGGTAAAGTACTTTACATTGGGGCCAGCAACTACGCGGCCTACCGGCTGATGGAAAGCCTGTGGATCAGCCGCACTCAGAATCTTGAGCATTTTGTGGCTTTGCAGGCACAATACAGCCTGGTGGTCCGAGATCTC
>SYKL01000189.1 GCA_005797785.1 Pseudomonadota bacterium
ACCGAAAACCCCTCCTTTGAACTCAATGCGGCGCTCCGCTCCCTAGTTCAGATCATCCGCCTCGATCCGCTCGAAGAGGAAGATGTCGCCGCTCTACTGATGAAAGCCCTCCAGCATCCCGACGGACTGGGCCATCGGCAAGTGGAGGTGAAAGCCGATGTTCTCACCGGTTTGGCCCGAGCGGCCGGCGGCGACGCCAGGCGTGCACTCGACGATCTTGAGCGTTGTGTGGAGTCTTTACCGGATGGTGCGGAGCTCACCTTTGAACACGCGATCGCCGCACTCCAACGATCCGACGTTCGACACGACAAAAACGGCGAGGATCACTTCAATGTGGTGTCCGCGCTGATCAAATCGATGCGCGGCTCCGATCCCGATGCGGCGGTTTATTGGCTTGCACGGCTGATCGTTGCCGGCGAGGATCCCGTGTTCATCGCGCGACGGCTGATCGTGTTCGCGGCCGAAGATGTCGGAAATGCCGATCCCAGGGCGCTTTCCGTCGCGATGGCCGCCGGCGACGCCGTCAAATGGGTGGGAATGCCGGAAGGACGCATCCCGCTCGCACAAGCGGTCACCTGGCTCGCCACCTGCCCAAAGAGCAACGCAGCGTATGTAGCGATCAACGAAGCGATCGCCGAGGTGCACCGAACCGGAGCGCTGTCCGTGCCCTTGCACCTGCGCAACGCCCCGACCCGGGAAATGAAAGCCGAAGGATACGGAGCAAGCTACAAATACCCGCACGATTACCCTTTCCGAATCGTGGAGCAGCAGTACCTGCCGGATCGCCTGATCGGGCGCAAGTGGTACCATCCGACCGGGTTCGGCGACGAGAAAACGATAGGCGAACGCATCTTATGGTGGGAAAAGAAGCGGAAGACGGACGGATAGTCAAGCGGTTGACTATCTGGGGTCTGGGCGACTCCAACAGCGTGAACCTGGATGTACCCCAACCGGCGGACGACCGAATGGCAACCTGGCGCGAAACGAAACACTACGAAACACGGAATACCAACACCTGAAGGTACATCCCGCCTGCGAACTCCATCGCACGAGGTCCCCATGTTGGCACTTTTCACACTGACCGCGGCTTTGGCCGTCACTCCCGAACCCCTGCCCGAAGATCCGGGGCTTTCTGTCATCCATTTTGAGGCCGACGAGCCGCAGGCCCTGTTCGCTCGAATCACCCTCACTAAAGACGGAGTCGAGAAAAAAGTCACCCCATTCTGCCAAATTGAAGAGGCAGGCACCGAAGTCCGCCTCGACTGCGGGATTTGGGGTTGGGTCCCAGTTCACCCCGTGGTTACCGCAGATCCGAGTGTATCCACGTACTCGGTACGGAAAAAGAAGTTCGTTCCTCGCGCAGGTTGGACATTAAAGAAGATCGTGGAACCCAGCGGGGTGCACTGGGAGCCGGGTTGGTTCTGGTGGACCGGGGAGTGCGTTTTGGATGCCTCCGATGCCTCTTTCTGTGACTCTGCCTGTGGCGAAATCGGCCTCGACTACGGGTCCAACTGCGCCGCGGTGGCGAGCCAGTCGGGCGGCGAATGCGTCGCCGAGTGCGTCTCTATGGTTGGTATCTCGCAGGGAATGGTGATCGCCACCGCCTCGCGCGCCCCGATCCCCCGCTGAACTATTGGTAAAGGGGTTGACGAGTTGCGCCCTCCCGTGGTCCACTGCGCCACCGGGAGGCACCATGGACATTTTCGAACAATTGCGGCAGCAAATTCGGGGAGTCCTCGCACTTTCCCTACTGACTTCCTGCGGCGACGCGCCCGGCAGCGAGCCGCAGCCCTCGGCGCCGCCACCGGTGTCCGACCCGGGCAAGCTCCACCCCCAAAGGGTCCTTCATTTCACCGAGCTGAGAGGCTACACCTTCGAGCCGACGAGCGATCCACGATTGCCCAACCCGTCGCTCCTGTTCTCCCTCGCGGAAGCCGGACAACTGACCGATCCCCCCGGCGCTCCCACCGCCTGTCCCCCCACCCTGAGCCTGGATGCGCTCGAAGCCCAAGGGGCAATATTGCCGGGAAGGCAGTCAAAAGGCAGTTACACCGAGTACAGCATCACCCCTGAACCCGCCCTCGCCACCGCCGAGACCCCGTGCGCCTACCAGATCGTGGGCAACATGATCCCCGGTAAAGGCCGCCCGCTCCAAGATCAAGGCGAAGTGGTGGTCGCGCCAGCGCAGTTTGACCACCAAAATTGGTCCAAACCCACCTGCGACCCCATTTTCCCTGACGACAAGCTGGTCCGCGAACAATTGGCCACCGCTTGGTTGCGCGACGCTCAGGTGGAACACTCCTCCGTCGCCGAGTTTTCCCGCATCGTCGCCGACTTGATCGGCCTTGGCGCCTCCCCTGAACTCCTTCGCGACACCCTGCTCGCTGCCCAAGACGAAATCCGCCACGCCGAGCGCTGTTTTGAGTTGGCCTCTTTCTATGCGGAGGAACCCCTCGGGCCCGCCCCGATGGCCCTGCCACCCCACCAAGCGCGTTCCGCCAAAGAACTGGCCGTTCGTACCTTTATCGACGGTTGCATCGAAGAGACTCTTGGTGCCCTGCTCGCACAAACCTCGGCCGAGCGCTGCGAAGATCCAATCCTTCGGGAGATCCTCGCCAATACCGCCTTCGACGAATCCCAGCACGCCGGACTCGCGTGGCGAACCCTCGCTTGGATCCTCCAGAACTCCGAGGACAAAGCGGAAATCCTGGCCGAAATTCGTACGATCCCACTGCCCGACATTCACGGAAACGGCGTCAACCTTCCACAATGGGGTCGGCTCGGGCTCGCAGACCAGCGCTCCCTTCGCTCCCGGGCATGGATTCGTGTCGTGCAACCGTTGCTGGCGGAGTTGTGCGGGGAACCCCTCGAAGACCTGGCGATCGGATAGCGCCAGGCGACCGGAGGGCCGCGAAGCGGGTTTGAGCCGCAGGCGAAAACGGAGCCCGAAGGGGCGACCCCGCAGGGCACCGGCCCCGAAGGGGAGGCGCCCAAATCGTAAGGCTATGGACGATTCAGCTGCTCCAGCAGCGCGATGGCGGTTCGGCGCACGTGCGCAGAGAGCCCCACCTGCGCAGAATGCTCCGCTAACCTCCGGTGTGCGAGTTCCACCGCGCCCGCCTCGCCCAGGTGAACGGCGACGATCGCCTCCGTCAGCTCGTGGGCCCGGCGAAGGAAATCGTCCTCCGGAAGCGGGAATTCGAGGTGTTGCTTGGCTCCGGCGGCATCCCCCGTCATCGCAAAACAGGCGGCCAAAGCCATGTGCATCATTTCGACCGCCCCATCGATGCGCCATCGCAGATCGATCTGCAAGGCTTCCGGCGGCGCCGACCGATACAAGGCGATCGCTTCTTGTGGGCGTCCCTGGCGCCACAATGCCCGAACGAGAGTCTGCAACGCCATGGCCGGAATGCCCGGCACGTCACGCCCACCATACAGCTCATACAGAGCGTCCAAAGGGGAGAAACGCTCAGGAGAACGATCATCCAGGGCGACGACGTCCAACTTCACCAGCTCGACGATCGCCAAATGGCCCGTCGAAGCACCATGCCGGCCGTAGAGCGCTTGCGCACGGTCGCAATAGTCAAGTACCTTGTCTATTGAGGCCGCAGGGAGGGGCCATGCCTCCACGCCATCCGGATACACTTGTTGTAAAGCACACAAACCATCGGACCATGCGCCGGCCATCGACATGTACAGGTGGGCAAGGTCGATGCTGACCGGAAAACTCAGGTGGATCTGCTCGGCCTCTTCGAAAGCGCCCATCGCTTCGGCCCCACGGCCCAACGCACCCAAGGCCTGACCGCGAAGCACCAAGGCATTCGCGCGCAACTGCGGCGAACCACCGGCCCGCAACGCCGGGATCTCCCGGTCGATCGCTTGCAGCGCACGCGGTGCATCGCCCGAGAAAAAGACCGCCGTCGCCAAATAGACCCGAGCAAAGGTGCTCAGACGCGACCCGGTACCTTCGGCCTCCACCGCCGCCGCTTCCAATACCGCGATCCCTTCTTCGAACTGCCCACTGGCTCCCAGCGCTGCCCCCCGGTGCACCGCCGCGCGAATCGCCAGCTCTCGGTCGCCGATCGAGAGCGCCAGGTCCTGTACTTCCTGTGCACGGCGCAAGTATTTCGAAAAGTCGGCATCAAAATGCAACAACAGACCCGCTTGCAGCCAAGCCACAGCCTCGACCGGAAGCGAGGGGTACTCCTCCACTACGCGCTTTACTCGAGCGCTTTCGGCATGCCAAGAGCCTCCAAAGCGCGACCAGCGCAGCAGCGCCCAGCCCAGGCGGCCGCACAACGCCGGCGCCACGGTAGGCGAACGTTCAAACGCTTCTTCGAGATTCAGCCGCTCTTTTTGGAGGTTGGCCAACGCTACGGGCCCACGAGGAGTTTCACTGGCCTGCGCCTCCGCCCAAGCGAAATCCGCGAAATACCGAACAAACCGGAACTCGGTGCCCGAATCCGGCGCCTCTGCCCACCGCTCCTGGGCGTATTCGCGCACGCAAAAATACAACCCGAATCGTACTTCTTCAGCGCTCGGCTCAAGCACCCGCACCAACGACTGGTCAACCAACTCCTCTAAGACGGCCTCCATCCCCGGATCATCGCTCACGGCCTCAAGCTCTCCCAAGGAAAACCCTCCAGAAAAGAGCGAACAAAGCGCTAATCCTCGCTGTTCGATGGGCGATAACAGCCCCCACGACCAATCCAAGGCGCCCCGCAGCGTCGCCTGCCGATCAGGGGCATCCCGAAAACGCCGCGTGAGAAGCCCTAATAAGCCCTGGGTCGGATCCGCCATGCGCGCCGTGCCCAGCGTTCGCACCCGCGCGGCGGCGAGCTCGATCGCCAACGGCAACCCATCGAGACGCTCACACAATGCCGTAATGTCGCCTTCTTTGAGCGCCTCCAGCGCCACACCCGAAGCCAACGCCCGCTCCCGAAACAGCCGCGCCGATGCATCCCGCGACAAGGGGCCGACCTCAAAGACCACCTCTCCCGAGAGACCAACTCTTTCCCTGGATGTGACCAGAATCGCCAGAGCCGGAGCCATGTCGCGCCAGATCTTCAAAATGTCCGAACCATCCGCCGTCAACTGCTCGAAATTGTCGAATACCACCATGGCGGGTCCCATCACCCGAAAGGCCCGCCCCAAGCACTGAATGGAAGCGAGTTCGTCCTGATGAAGGGAGACCCCCACCCCCTCGGCGACCCGCGCCAACAGATCGGTGCGACTGCGGCAGGGGCTCAAATCGAAAAACTCAGACCTACCACGATTTTGACGCAGGATCTCGGTGGCCAGTCGTGTCTTTCCGACCCCGCCCGGCCCAGTCAAAGTCAAGAACTGTCCGGCCGAAAGTCGGTCGACCACCTCTACAAATTCCCGATCTCGACCGATCAAGCCATCCGGGGAAGGCCTCGGCAGGTCCACCTTTGGCGTTTCCACCGCGACAAAGCGGTACCCCATCCCGTGCTCGGTGATCACATGCCGCGGTGCATTCGGGTCGACCTCAATCTTCGTCCGCAGGCGTCGAACCGTCGTTTCAATCGTGCGCGTGTCGACCTGAGCGGACACCCCCCAGACGTACTTCAACAGGTCGTCCCGGGACACGGGGACGCCCGCTTGCACCAAATGCTCTAACAAGCGGAGTTCTTTGGTTCCGAGGCGGACGTCCTCTCCTTGGCCGGTCACCACCCCCTGCTGCAGGTCCACCACCCGATCGAACAGTTGCACAAACCGACACGGCTCACTCACCGACCTCTCCTTGACAGTTAGTAAATTGCTTTACTATCCAAGAAGGCGAAGCGCCGCTTGGTTGACCGCATTGGCCTGACCTAACACAGCGACTCCGGACTGCTGCAAAATTTGATATTTCGCTAGCTGAGCGGTTTCGTAAGCGAAATCGGCGTCGAGAATGCGAGAGCGCGCGGCGGCAATGTTCTCGGTGTAGGTCGACAAGTTGCGAAAGGTCGACTCCAGACGATTTTGGGCAGCCCCGAGCAGCGAGCGCTGGCTGTTCAACGACGCCAAGAAAATGTCGGCGGTGGTCATCGACAACTGCGCTTCGCTGGCGCTCCCTCCAATGCCCAGGTGCAAAGGCGGGTTGGCGTCAAAAAACCCGCTGAGGGTCGCTAGGCTCCAATCCGCCATGGTTACCTGAATGCGATCGTTCGGCGAGTTGGAGGCACCCACCTGTATCGACAGCGACGACACTGCCCCAGAAAGGAGGCTGATCCCATTGAACTCTGTCACAAGACCGATGCGCAGAATTTCCTCGATCCCCTGGTCGACCTCGGTGGCGATGTACCCCCTCTCGATTGTGCCAAGCGTTTCCGACGCCGCTTGAACTGCCAGTTCTTTGATCCGCTTCACCAGGTGAGCCAACTCGTTCAACGCCCCCTCGGCCACCTGAATCATCGAAATACCATCGTTGGTATTCCGCATCGCCTGCCGCATTCCGCGGTATTCCGCGTCGAAGGACTCGGCCATGCCGAGCCCCGCCGCATCGTCCGCCGCCCGATTGATCCGCAAACCCGACGACAGGCGCTCAAACACCTTTCCGAGCGCTGCATTGGTCTGCCCGAGCCGGTTGAGCGAGTTCATCGCCTGCAAGTTCGTATTGACGATCAGTGCCACTTTTCCTCCCTAAACCTCGTTGATCCGACTCGCCAAAACCATGGCCAATCGCCGAATGTGGCGTGAAGTTCCGATTGCCGGCGCCAGCGCCTCCAAGCACTCCTGGGCCGCAGCGACAGCGCCCGGGCGACCGAGTTCCACCCCGACCAAAGCCTGCATCAGCTTCTTTGCCCGTCGAAGAGCTTCTTTCGTCGGCTGAACCCTCTCAAGCCAGTCATCCGCCTCGGCGGCGCGGCCCAACTGCGCATAACATCCTGCCAACGTCAACTGCAACAGGATCGTCCCCTCATAGGCGAACCACCGAAAATCGGGCTCCCCCTCCTGCGCCATCACGGAATGATAGAGCGCAAGCGCTTCTTGGGGCCGATGCTGCAGCCAATACGCGCGCACCAGGATCGACAGTGGAACCGCGCGCACGCCCGCCATCGCCGGATCGGCCAGAATCTCAAAAAGACGGTTCATACAGCGAAAACGATCCGGGTCGACCCCGTCACAAATCTCGCATTCCAACCGTCCCGCTTCCAGCAACACAAACTGCTGTTCCGAGGCCCCATTTTGAATGAAGAGCTGCCCCATCCGTACGGCGTATTCCGCCGCCCTTTCGAGGATTTGGCTCGATAACCGCCACGACTCCACGCCTTCCGGATATGGACCGGGCGAGGTCGTAAACCCATCCAATAGAGCATCGGCCATGAACGTGCACACATTCGCTCGGTCAAAAGTGCCGGGGAACCTCACCAAAATCTGCTCCGCCTCCTCATACTCCCGGATCGCAGCCGGTCCCTGCCCCTGTTCCGCCAGAATCCGACCACGCAAAGAGTGCGCATTCGCTCTGACCGATTGCGCGCCCCGCACCCGCGTTTCCGCGATGGCCGCGTCGACGACGCTCAGTGCTTCCGCAGGCTCTCCCGCATACATCAATACCCGGGCCAACAATATCCTGCACGTCATCAGCAACGGAGAGCCCGCACGTTCGGCGTCGGACACCGCCCCCCGCAAGATCGCAAGCGCTTGCTCAAATTCGGCGGTCCCCCCCAACACCGCACCCAGGGTCGCCGCCGCCCGGATCGCCACCTCCCGCTCGCCCGCCGCCAACGCCGCATCGCGCGCTTCGGTCGCCGTTTTCACGTAGAACGGAAAGGCGCCCTCCAACTTAAACAACAGGCTCACCTGCAGCCTAGCCCGCACTTCCCCAGGCCAATGAGGATGCTGCTCCAAAACCTCCAAAATACGAGCAGTTTGTCGATGCCAAGAGCTCACGTGCCGCGCCCACCGCAACAACCCGGAGCCGATCCACCCCGCCGATGGCGGATCGATTCGAACCGCGCGCTCAAAAGCTTCTTCCAAATTTAGCCGTTCGCGATGCAGGCATTTCAGAGCGGCCAAATCGCCCGGCCCGTCCAATCCTTCGAGAGATCGCCTCGCGACCTTCGAAAAATGCTCCACAAACCGCAATTCCTGCGCTGGATCCGGATCGGCGCTCCACTTCTCCTGTGCGTACTCCCGAACGCAGAAATAAAGTCCAAACCTTACTTCTTCGGTTTCGGGCGCCAGGATGCGCACCAACGACTTGTCCACCAACTCTTCCAAGATGAACTGAATCCCGGGGTCTCCGGCGATCGCCGTCAACGCTTCCGCGGTAAAGCCCCCCGAAAACAAGGAGGAAAGCGCTAGTCCGCGTTGTTCGTCCGCCGAAAGCAGCGACCACGACCAATCGAGCGCCCCCCGCAGGGTGGCTTGCCGATCCGGGGTGTCCCGGAACCTCCTCGTCAAAAGTCCCAATAAACCTTGCGTTGGATCAGCGAGCCGCGCCGTTCCCAACACCCGGGCCCGCGCCGCCGCCAATTCGATCGCCAGCGGCAGTCCATCCAAGCGTTGGCAAATGCTGGCTATATCACTCTCTTTGAGCGAATCAGGAGTTGCACCGGCGGCCACCGCCCGTTCTCGAAACAGTCGAATCGAAGCCGGTAGCGAAAGGGGCCCGACCTCAAACACCCACTCTCCGGTCAGGCCGACCCGCTCCCGAGACGTCACAATCATGGCCAGGTCCGGAGCCATTTCTCGCCATGAATTCAGAATGTCCGAACACTTGCCTGTCAATTGTTCGAAATTATCGAACACCGCCACCGCCCGGCCCATCGCCCGAAAGGCGCGGCCCAAACACTGGATCGACGCGGACTCTTCTTGGTGGATGGAGACCCCGAGGTACTCAGCCACCCGGGTCAACAGGTCGGCACGCCCCCGGCACGAGGCGAGGTCGAAAAACTCCGTCCTACCCTGAACACTTCGCAGAATTTCGGTCGCCAAGCGCGTCTTGCCGGCGCCGCCGAGTCCGACCAGCGTCACCAATCGACCCGCAGAAAGCTTGCGGCACACCTCTTCAAACTCGTGTTCTCGGCCGATCAAACCTTGCGGCGGCAGCCGCGGAAGCTCCGCTTTCGGCACTTCCACCGAAACAAAACGGTAGCCCGTCCCGTGCTCGGTGATCAGATGCCGTGGGGTGGTTGGATCCGCCTCGATTTTGGTGCGCAGACGCCGCACGGTGGTTTCGATGGTGCGGGTGTCCACCTGCGCGGAAACTCCCCATACGTGCTGTAAAAGATCATCCCGCGAAACCGGCCCCGCAGCGCGAACCAAATATTCCAACAGCCGAAGTTCCTTGGTGCCGAGGCGGACTTCGTCCCCCTCCCCGGTGATCACCCCCTGCTGGAGATCGACCACCCGGTCAAACAACTGTACGAATCGGCAGAAGTCAGGTTCAGTCACCCGTCAGTACCATCGCAGTCTTCATCGGTGCCATTCCCAAAGGCGTCGTACCTGCCCGGTGAACGGGCGGAATCCGCATCATCGCAGTCTTCGCCATTCTCGGAAAACCCGTCACCGTCATCATCATAGGCGTCGGTGCCCTCGTCCACCGTGATGTCGCAATCCTCGTCGCGCCCGTTGGCCACCTCGGGCAACCCCGGAGCGCGATCTGGATCGGCGTCGTCGCAGTCACCCTGAAGTTCGGTCGCTCCATCCTCATCATCGTCGAAGGCGTTCGTTCCTTCGTCGACCACCTCATTGCAGTTATCGTCAACTGAGTTGACTACTTCCGGGGCCGCGGGGTTGACCGTCGCCTCCGTA
>SYKL01000190.1 GCA_005797785.1 Pseudomonadota bacterium
CTCTTTCGACCAACGATGGCCGGAATTTGTGCATAAAACACACTCAACAGACAGAGGGCTTGCCTTAATAGTGCCGGAACCCGTCATCTCGATCACTGAGGTCGCACATTTTTCTTCGGCGCGGTCCAGCCCAGTCGAAGCCCCGTTTCTACCGTCCAACTCGGCAACCGAACCGTATCGTCGAAGGTGATCGTGCCGGCCTCCCCTCCCGCCCGGACGACCCATTGCAGGTCCAGACCTGCGGAAAGTGCAACACCCACGCCAATATCCACCCCACCCCAGGGCAAAACGCCTGTGCTGTCTTTCGCCACCGATCGGCAATCCAGCACGTTGACACCCACATATGCGCTGGCCTGAACGATCCACCGCGGGTCATAGCGATAGCCGCCCCCGACCGCGGGCACATACTCTTGACACGTCAAGTCCGTGGCCAGCAGATTTACCGCCGCCCAACGTCCTGAAAATTGTGCTCCCAACTGCAGTCCAACCGGAAACGCAAATCCACCTCGCGCCTCCACGCCCGGGGAAACCGCCACCCCTTGCCGCCAGCCCACCAGGCCCGCGACGGAAGCAAACGGGCGCAGCGGCGCCCGCACCTCCGCCGGCAATTCCACCTCCGGAGGCTCCTCCAGCGGGTCCAACGCGACCCCACCGAGCATGCTGCGCGCGATCCACACCACCGCTTCCCTTTCCGCCGGACTATCCGCGATATCAAGGGATGCGACTTTCTTTTGCCCCTGTTCGTCCTTGATCTCCAGGGTCCATTTTGCGCCGGCCCGAAGTTTGACCGAAGGGGAGGCGGATGCCGAGCGAACGTACCGGAAACCGGCTTCCGTCAGTAACTGTTCCCAATCCTGCCAGTTCTCGGACGCAGGGAGCTCAAATGGAACCGCGTCGGCCAAATCGTCTCCCGTCAATGCACCAGCGATAAACGGACTTTTAACGACGGATCCGGCTCGGCGTCCACATGCGAACGCAACGCCTCTCGGACCTCTACTTCCCGCCGAAACATCAATCGGTCGATCACCTCGCTGCGAACGGCGCGATCGGGATGGTCCAATAGTGGCAACATGGAAACAATCCAAAGCGGCGTTTGTTTCTGCGAACCCAGCGCCTGAATCGCCGCAACCCGCTCCGACTCCTCAGCCGCATTCAACGAAGAAACCACCAACGGAAGGTGCGCATCGCTCGGAAACAGCGTCATGAAATGGAGCCCCAACAGCCGCTCTCCGCCATCGTACAGCGTGTGACTCTGCGTTTCCGCCTGAAGCATTTGCATCGCATCCAACAGGCACAATTTAGAAGCTTCTACCGGCTTGCGGTACGCCTCCATCAACGGGGGCAACGCTTTCGGATCCCCCAAAACTCCCAAAGAATCGGCACCGTCACACCAGGTCAACGGCGAACCCAAGCGTTGAACCGCCTCTTCATACGGCATGGGCAACCCCGCCAGCGCCGCGGATACCAGCCAGATCATGCCTACTCCCTCCCTAATTCGTGGCGAACCGCCGCCTCAAAATCCGGATACAAGAATTGGTAACCTGAGTTTACCAATTTTCCGGCGCTGGCCCGCGTGCTATCCAACACCAATTCCGCCATTTCTCCCAATGCTGCCTTCAAGGCGAAGGTAGGTACTGGAATAAACGCAGGTCGATGCAGTACTCTGCCGAGCACTTTCGAGAGCTCTGCATTGCGGATTTCGCCGGGGGCTACCGCATTCACTGCGCCCGAAAGATTAGACTCTAGGCACGCAAAATAGAAGGCGCCGATCGCATCGTCCATGGAAATCCACGGCGTCCACCCCTGGCCGTCGCCCACAGGGCCGCCCAACCCCATCGAAAATGGAGGAACCAGCTTGGAAAGCATGCCACCGCGTGCGGAGACCACCGCACCTAACCGAAGGTTCACCACACGAATGCCCGCTTCCTGAGCGGATTGTGACGCCTGCTCCCAGCCCTCGGCAACCTCGGACAGAAAACCATCGCCTCGAGCGGAGCTTTCATCCAGCGTTTCTTCGCCGCGGTTGCCGTAAATCCCCACCCCGGATGCGCAAACCAGAGCGGTCGGCGGGAGCTTCATTTTCGCGAGCGTCTCCGCCAAAAGCCGCGTGGGTGCGACACGACTCTCCTTGATGTCGCGTTTGCGTTCTTCGGTCCAACGACCGCCAGCGACGTCCGCCCCCGCCAGGTGGATCACGGCGTCGACACCGACCAATGCGTCGGCGTCGATGGTCCCCGCCTTCGGATTCCAGAAAATCTCATCGGGAGTTGTCGGCGGCCGACGAACCATTCTTCGCACGTTGTGCCCGCCGGTGGTTAAGAACGCCACGAGCTCTCGGCCAAGGCGGCCCGACGCCCCCGTCACCGCAAAACACTTCCGCTCACGCCCTTGATGTCGGCGGAGATCGTCCAATGTTCGCCGATGCCGAAACCGGAACATCCGCTCCAATTCCGCAGCCACATAGCCTTCGCCAAGCCGGCCCAGCGGCCCCAAAGGGAGGTCATACGCCACTCGATCGTCCAGCCACGCCCCTTCCGGATCCGGTTCGAACCGATGTACATGCGTCCATTTCGAAAAAGGCGATTCCAGCGCGATATCGGTAAACATTCGTCCTTGCTCGTGATCCGAATGCACCGCCACCCAACGCTGCCGAAATGGTCCCTTTAAGATCTCAAATTCCGTACGAGCGCCGGTCGCAATTCCCCGATTTCGGACCAGAAGTTCGATCTGCTGCCACGGCGGGAGCAGTCGATCGAGCGCGCCAGGGCGTTCATGCCACGCCCACAATTCGTCGGCGGTACACGGCATCAAGGTTCGCCAGGAAGACTGCGGCAACACCCACCTCCGGCTAATAGTCCATCAACAGTCGTATCAAGGGATCCCCGAATTTCTCCAGCCGTTTCGGACCGATCCCTGGGATCGCCTCCAATTCAGCCATGGTCCTTGGCAACTGGGCTGCCAACGCTTCAAGTGTCCGATTGTCGAACACCTGATATGCCTTCCAACGCCGTTTTTTCGCCTCGCGTTTGCGCCAATCCTTCAGCACCGCGGCTAACCCCGTGGGCTTGGGCCGCGGCGTTCCTCCAACCTTACGAACAGGTTTCCCGGTGAACCAAACCGTCGGGTATTTTTTGCCTTTCCGCTCCAACCGGCCGTCCGCCAACAGATCCTCGATGGCGCGCACGATGGAGGGCTCCGGAATGTGCTTCAATGTTCCATATCCCGGTACACCATCCAACTTGCGCCGCTTCACCAGGCGCGCGGCACTTCCCCGTAAACCTTGGGCCACCAAGTGCTTTCCCGATGGCCGCGGCAATCCGGCCACATAGTCAAGTATCTTGACCACCTCATCGGCCGACAACGTCACGGAAGCATCCGCAACCGCGCGTTCTCGGCTTACTTTGGTGCGAGCGGCTTGCTCCTTTCGGGCAACATCCACCAACTTTGCGGTCCCTTCCCGACCCGTACACACATCGCACTTCCCGCACGGCTCGGGCGTTTCGCCAAAATGGCGCCCAATGATCTGCTGTCGGCAGGCCACCGAAAATGCGTAATTTTGAAGTGCCGCCCACCCTGCCTCGGCGCCAGGGGGAGGGTTCTTCCCGCGCAATCGCGCTTGGGTCACCGCATCCCCGGGGCCATACAGCAACACCGCTTTTGCCGGAGCCCCATCGCGACCTGCGCGGCCCGCCTCCTGCCAATAGGCCTCGAGTGAACCCGGGCTTTGTACATGAACCACCAGCCGCACATCCGGGAAATCCACCCCCATTCCAAAGGCACTGGTGGCCACCAAAATCCGCGTTTTCCCGAGATCAAACGCCTCCTGAGCGTTGGCGCGGGCACCATCGGTGCGCCCCGCATGGTAGTAACCCACGTTCAACTTCAGCTTTTTCAATTGATCGTAGGTCGCCTTCACGCGCTTACGGGTGGCTGCGTACACCACCGCCCGACCATTCTTCAGATCAGACTGAAGCAATTCCGCCACTCGATCGACCCGCTTCTTGTCGCCGAGGTGATGTTCCACCGAAAACGCTAGATTTGCCCGCCCAATCGGCGCGCGAACCACCAACGGATCTTGAAACCCCAATTGCTCCTGGATTTCATCCACGACGCGTGGGGTGGCCGTCGCTGTCAACGCCATGATGGGAAGGCCGAACTCCGCTTTCAACACCCCAAGTTGGAGGTATTCCGGCCGAAAATCGTGCCCCCACTGGCTGATGCAATGGGCTTCGTCCACCACCACCCGTTCTATCTTCTTTCCGATAATCCATCGTCGAAACGCCGCAGATTTCAATTTCTCTGGGCTGACGAACACCACCGCCGCATCCCCGAGCTCCCGGCTTCGATTGCCAGAGTGTAGGGCAACCGCCGAGATCCCACGACGCGCCAACCCCGCCACCTGATCGTCCATCAAAGAAATCAACGGGCTGACCACCAGCGTGCGTGCACCCTTCTCGTTCAAAATCACCGCTGGAAGCTGGTAACAGAGGCTTTTTCCCGCCCCGGTGGGTAGAAGCACCAGCACATCGCGCCCGGCGACAAACGCCTCCGCCGCCTCTCGTTGCCCAGAGCGAAACTCCTCTACTCCGAACCGGCTCTTTAGCGTTTCAATCACGATCCGGAATCCGGCTTTTCGGGGACGGGAACTTCCACCGCCTCTTCCGCTGTTTGCTCCCGTGGAAGCTCCAGTTCCTCCGCATCCGACGGGAGGACCTCCGCCGCCTCCAGTACCCCTCCCATCTTGGGTTCAATCAAGGGAGAACGCCCCATTTCCGCTCGGAAAGTGTGCAAGACCTCCGGCAATAGGCCGGTCGTCTCAGCCGCCGCTCGAACCGCGGGCGTCAAAGTATCCATTCCCGTATTTTGCCGCTCACGATCCCGCTGGGCAGCGGTCGCCAGCCGTTGCTGTTCCTGGGGAGTGCCACCGCGGAACGTGCCTTGAACCATTCGTTCCAACGGTTTGATCCGAACCACATCCAAGGTCTGATCCATCGCGGACCGCACCAGGTCCGGCTTGTCCGGGAGCCACCCTTGGTGCAACGCCTCCTCCAGCATCAACGCGCGGTGAGCCACATCGGAGGTTAGATCGAACATTTCCTTGAACGTCCAGAGCGTGATCGCCCACTTAATCAACTTCTTTACTATCCAGAGTGGGACGACGAGCAGGCAACCTAAACAGGTCATCCCTGGCAAATCGGAGACCTTGGATACCGCCTCCTCCGGCAGATTCACCCCATGCCGCTCGGCCAACTTCCGAGTAAGGCTCCTTCGCAGTCGTGTTTCCACAAAGCTGTCGAGGAGTGGCAACGGAATCCAGACGGTCATAGCCACCAGGATGGCGTACCTCGTGATCAACGATCGATCGACACTTTCCACCTTGATCTGCGTCAACGGCGCTCCGCGCTGCTCCTGCCGGCCCAAAACGGTTATTGAGGGGCGTTAGGAGTGTCCATGCCGGGTAATCTTACCATTCGTCAGGCGCGGCTTGTGCTGCCCGATCGCGTGGTCACGGGCGATCTAATCGTCGAAGACGGCGTCATCGCCCACATTGGCCCCCACGTCGAGCGCTCGGTGGGCGAAGAGATCAATGGCGCTGGACTCACGGTTCTCCCTGGGCTCATCGATCCACAGGTGCATTTCCGCGATCCGGGGCTGACGTGGAAAGAAGACCTCGCCAGCGGGTCCCGAGCCGCGGCTGCCGGCGGCGTCACCTCCTTTTTGGAGATGCCGAACACGGATCCCACCACCACCAGCATCACCGCACTGCACGAGAAGCTCGCGATCGCCGCTGAGAAATCGGTGGTTCACTACGGGTTTTTCATCGGCGCCACCGGTAGCAACACGAGCGATTTGATTTCGGCCGAGCGCACCTGCGGGGTCAAGATCTTCATGGGAGCCAGCACTGGCGCCCTACTCGTCTCCGAAAGAGACCGATTAGAAGAGATTTTTGCGCGCGTCGACAAGGTGATCGCAGTCCACGCGGAAGACGAAGCGCGGCTTCGAGAGCGCCGGCCGATGTACGCCGACAGCACCAATCCGGCGGATCATCCCAAACTTCGCGACGTCGAGACCGCGCTCAACGCCACCAAGCTGGCAGTGGAGCTCGCCCAAAAGTACGGGCGCCGGCTTCACATCCTCCATGTGTCGTCCGCAGAAGAGGCGGACTTCCTCGCGAGCATTCCGCGGGACCGAATCACCGCCGAAACCTGCCCTCAATACCTCTTTCTCGCGGCAGAGGACGCCTACGCCCGCCTCGGCACCCGCGCGCAATGCAACCCGCCGATCCGCAGCCAACGTCACCAAGACGCTATTTGGAAGCATCTTCTCGCCGGCGACTTCGACTGTCTGGCCACCGACCATGCCCCGCACACCGCTGAGGAGAAAGCCAAAGGGTATCCGAAAGCGCCTTCCGGCCTACCCGGCGTCGAGTGGACCCTGCCCTTGATGATGGACCAGGTCGCCAAAGGCCGCATCTCGCTTAAACAGATCGCCAAATGGACGGCGGAGGGCCCCGCGCGCACCTACGACATCCCACGCAAAGGTCGATTGGAAGTGGGTTACGACGGCGATCTCGTTCTCGTTGACGCGGCCGCCACCCGCACCGTGGAGGACGGCAACGTGTTCACCAAGTGTGGTTGGAGCCCGTACGCCGGAATGTCACTCACCGGGTGGCCCGTGATGACCGTCGTTTTGGGCCGACCGGTGTTCCGTGACGGCGAAATCCAAGAGGGAATCCGCGGTCGAGAACTGACGTTCAGTCATTGATTTGGAGCACCCATGTTGGCGGTCGGCGAAACCCCTGCAGACTTCACCCTCAACGACGACCGCGGAAATGTGGTTCGTTGGGCCGATTTTCGAGGCAAACCGGTGGTGGTATTCTTCTACCCCCGCGCGAACACCCCCGGCTGCACCAAAGAAGCGTGCGCATTTCGCGATCTTCGCCCGGAATTCGAGAAACGCGGAGTGGTCGTCCTCGGAATGTCCGCGGATTCCGTCAAATCGCAGAACAACTTCCGCGAAAAATATGACCTCACGATGCCGCTGATCGCCGATCCCGACAAGGTGGTCCTCCTCGCCTGGGGCGTGTTCGGCGAAAAGACGATGTATGGCAAAAAGGTACAAGGAATCCGGCGTTCTACCTTCTTGTTCGACGCCGCAGGCAAGGTGGTTCACGCTTGGGAAAATGTACGGGTGGAAGGACACGCCGAGGCCGTACTGGCCAAGGTGCAAGCTCTATTTTCCAACAACGCTTGACCTTTTCCACGCATCAGCGGTAAGTCGAACAAGGGGGACGGGATGCTCGTGCTGGCGGCGGTTCGCGAAGAGCTGGGCGATCTCGAAGGCGAGGTGGTCGGCATCGGGCCGGTGGTGGCCGCCGCTCGTGCAGCGGCGATTCTAGAGCGAAAACGCCCCGATCGCGTCGTTCTGATCGGCACCGGCGGATCCTATCCCGGAGGGCCGGCGATTGGCGCGGTGATTGCTTCGGAAATGGTCGGTCATTCGCCAGGTGTCGCCGCCATGGGCCTGGGGTACGTACCACGGCCGTCGGCGCCCATTCCCGGCGATGAATATGTGCTTTCGCGGTTGTCCGTGGAGCGCCACGCCGTACTCACCGTAGGCGCCGTAACCACCGATTTGACGCTCGCTCGCCGTCTTTCCGACGGATGGACCGTCGAGCACATGGAAGCCTTCGGCGTCGCGATCGCATGCCAGATCGCCGGCATTCCGTTCACGGCGGTGCTCGGGATCAGCAACCACGTCGGCCCCGACGCGCATGTGCAATGGCTTGCTCATCGCGATGAGGCGCAGGACGCCGCCCGGGCCGTCGTTCGCACGCTGTTGGGTTAGGCATGCGTTGGAAGGACCGCCCTATCGTCGCTTTCGACACCGAGACCACCGGGTTCGAACCCTTCCTCAACGGCGACCGGGTGGTTGAGGTGGGAATTTCATTGCTCCGTGTCAATGACGATGGGCAAGTCATTTCTCAAGAGGACCATCAATGGCTGGTCAACCCCGCCATGCCGATCCCGGCGAGTTCGAGCCGGGTGCACCACATCTACGACAAAGATGTGGTGGATTCCCCTCGGTTTGAAGAGATTGCCGAGGATGTGCACGCGCTGCTGAAAGACGCGATCACCGTCGCCCACAATGCCGTTTTCGACCGCAACATGTTGAGTGCAGAGTTCAAACGCGCCGGGATGGATTGGCCGGAGCCGCTCGCCGAATTCGACACTTTCCCGATGTCCCTCAAGCAATACCCCAAGGCGGAATACCACAATTTGGGTGAGCTCTGTAAACGCCTCAACATTTCATTGGCGGAGGCTCACCGGGCTGCCGCAGACGCCGCAGCTTGCGGTCGTTGCTTCACCGAAATGGTTCGTATCGCCGGAGTTTCGGACGATCTGGATGCGCTATTGACCTTTGGGCACGGGCTCGGGCCATTTCCCGAAGGAGGTCCGTTTGCTCGCCTGGAATCGGGTGCGGTCGTGTTCACTGAAGGACCTCATACTGGCGAGCCGGTCGCCCACCACCCCATCCATCTCGCGTGGATGGCAAAAGCCCGAGAAAACAGCGCTCAAGGCTGGCGTTGGCGCTACTCAGACGAGTCGCGCGCCTGGGCGGAGCGCTGGCTGACCGTTCGCGCGGCAGGAAAGCGCCGCACCAGTGGAAAGTCGTTCCATGCTCAAGATTGGGTGATCGACTCCTGCATCGTCCCCGACCGGCGCGGCCCATGATTCTCGCGTTCCTGCTCCTGGGATGCCCCTCCAAACACGTTTATCCTGACGGTGGGGGACTTGAGGCGCAGTTGGAGCGCGAAGTGATCGCTCTTCAGGCTACGGTTCGACGCCTGGAAGCCCAGGAACCAGGAGGAGGCGGACCCGATCCGATCTACGCCGAGCTTCACCAGGTGCTGGCCGCCTGCGAATGCACCGTGGAATCGCGGGGATCGACCACGCTGATCACCCTTCGCGACGGCGACCTGTTCGCCGCCGACGAGTGGACCGTCCGAGATGAAGCCCGGATGTCCCTCGATATGTTGGCTACTGCCGTCAAAATGCGGCCCGGGTACACGGTGACCATCGAAGGCCATACCGGCGATCTCATGCCCGCATCGATGAGCGCCAAATTTTCCAATTTGTACGACCTTTCCTACGTTCGCGCGGGCCAGGTGATGTCCATTCTGGTGGACGACTTCCACGTTGAAACCGAACGTTTTGCACTGGTGGCCAAAGGGCCAAATCAACCGGTGGCAAGCAACGATACGGCCGCCGGACAAAACCAAAATCGGCGGGTGGTGATCCTGATTCAGCCCCCCGCCAAGCGCTGAGATGCTCACCGGCGACCTGCTGAGGCTTAAGGTAAAAGGCAGCGATCTCGTGCCTTCCTACGTGGATCCCGACAAGCCCGCCCTTCGCGAATTCTCAGACCAGCTGGTCGAAGTATTCCGCGAAGCTGTCGAAGAACGTTGGTCCCGCGCCCTTTTGGACGAGGCCATCGACGGAGTGATCGGCGACAGCAAAGATCACAAACTCCTGAAAGGTCTTGCCAAGGTGCTTTTCGACCGAAGCGAGTTTGAAGTGGGGTCCGAGGAGCGCCCGGCCGACCTGCGCATGGAGGTATTTCTCCGTGCGCGACAACGCGGCCCGCTGGATCTGGAGCCTGGCCCGCTAAAAAGAGTTGTCGCTCAAGACATTCTGGTCGAAATCGCCCAAGAGAAAGGAACCACGCCCGAAGCCATCGCCAAATCCTTATACGCCGATCGGCACGAGGAGCAGCAGATCACCTCGTGCAACGCGGAATCCGGCGAATGGCTGTTGCACCGATACAATCTGGCGCTGGTGCAGGCCGCACTATTGCACGCCACGTCGGTTCAAATCTGGCTCGAAAAGCCCTCTCCCACTCGGGTTCGCCAGTTGTTTCGGTACATCAAGTTCCACCAGTTGATGCACTCGGCGCATCCGGTGGGGCAGGATCTCGAAATTCGCCTGGATGGTCCTCTTTCACTGTTCGGCCCCTCCACCCGCTACGGAATGCAGCTGGCGTCCTTTTTTCCCGCCGTTCTGCTTCAGGAGAAATGGCGCCTCGAAGCTACCGTTCTCTGGACCAAAGCCAAGTTTCAAAAGCGGATGGAGATCACCCCGAAGGACGATCTACAACCCATCCTCGCCGACACGGGCACTTGGGAGCCACGCGAACACACCTGGTTTGTCGAGCGCTTTCAAGCGTTGGATACGCCATGGAAGCTGTCCGCACACGCCGATCCGATCCATCTCGGCGGCCGAGCGATCTTGTTTCCCGATTTCACCCTCGAAAAAGACGGCCGCGTCGCTCGCCTGGAGATCATCGGCTACTGGCGAAAAGATTGGTTGATGCGCCGTATCGAATGGTTAGAGCGCTACGGACCAGGAAACCTCATACTCGCAGTGAGCAAAAAGCTCCACGGCGGAAAAGAGGCTTTATCAGCATTTCCTGGAGCGGTGATCGAGTTTTCCGAGATCATCCCACCCAAAGCGGTGATACAAGCCGCCGAGTTGATCGCCACGAGGGTCCCATGAAAATCCACCACCTCAATTGCGGAACGATGTGCCCGATCGGGCAGCGGCTGGTGAACGGTTCAGGCTCCGTTTTCGCGACGGGTCGGTTGGTATGCCATTGCTGGCTCATCGAAACCGACTTGGACGGCCTGATTCTCGTCGACACGGGCTATGGAACCGAGTGCGTTCGCCAACGCGCCGCGCGGTGGGGCACACATCTCAACCTTTTGTTACGTCCCAAATTCGATTTTGCCGAGACGGCCCTCCATCAAATCCAGGCGCTGGGCTTCCAGCCGGAGGAGGTGCGGCACATCATTCCCACCCACCTCGACATGGATCATGTCGGCGGTCTAAGCGACTTTCCAAACGCCAAAGTTCACACCTACCGGCCCGAGTTTGATGCCGCGATGGCTCGCTCAACCTTCTTCGAAAAAAGCCGTTACCGACCCATCATGTGGGAGCACAAGCCCAAATGGGAGGTTCACGATCTCGCCGGAGAGGCGTGGCACGGGCTGGAGTCCGTTCGTACCCTCGACAAAAACGACCGAGTCCTGATGGTTCCCCTGATCGGGCATACCCGCGGCCACTGCGGCGTGGCCGTACAGACCTCCGAAGGTTGGGCTTTGCACGCAGGAGACGCTTACTTCTACCACGACGAAATGAGCACCCCTCCGTCCCGGCCGTGGGTGATCGGGCAGTTCCAATCCCAATTCGCCTATGATGACGGCGCGCGGCGGAGCAATCAATCGAGGTTGCGAGAGTTAAAGGCGTCCAACCCTGAGATTCGCATCCACTGCGCGCACTCCGCGGTCGAGTTCGACGCTAGTTAGTCAAGTGGTAGACTAACTCCTTGCGCCACTTCAGCCGCGAATACACCATTTCAAACCCCGCTCGTAGCCCATTGCGGTGCGATGGACTTCCCGGCGAACAGCTCATCGCCGCGAGCTCGCAACCGGCCGACCGCGCATAATCCAGCCGCGCCGCCAACAATGCGGCCTGCGCTCCGCGCCCACGGAACTCGGGAACCGTACTTCCCCCCGCAATCAACGCCACCCCCTGGTGCACCCCCACGGAGCCGGTAGCGACAATTCTCCCTTCGGTTTCGACCAGAAAGTGCGCCATCGAAGCATTGTGGAACATGCCTCGGGACAGGGCTTCTAACGCCTCCACCGGTGCGCCAAATCCCCGAACCGCGGCCTCAACCCAAGCATTCTCATCGCTCGGCTCCGCTCGCCGGACACCGGTAGCCTCCCGAACGACCACTCGATCCAGCCGCTGCACCAGCACATTCGCCGCATTGATCATCCGGTATCCGCGTTCACTCAAGCGCCCAAAGGTCTCCGCGGCCGCCAAAGTGCTCACTTTGTGGACGGTCGGCGAGCTTCGCTCACGATAAAAGTCCTCGATCTTTGCCCAGTCTACCTCTGTCATGTCCCCCAACCCCAGGCCGAAGGTGTGGGTCGAAAGCGCGGTCGGGCCGTCGAAGATCGCCGTCGTTCCTCCGTGTTCGCACCAACCCGAACCTACCACGGGGTTCAGTCGCACGCGTACTTCGGCATAAACGGCATTGACGTAGCCTTCACACCGATCGATTCGAACTGCGGTTCCGCGGTCGCCAAGAAATGAAAAGTTCATTCCGTTGCCATAGCTCACCGGCCGCTCCCTCTCGAAACAATCTGAGACACCCCAACTTCCACACCTCCCTTCCAAGCGCGCTGTCGCTGGGATGGCTGGCAGCCGCGGCGCTCCGGCGTAAAAAACATGATTAGTACCAACCTTCTTCCGCATCGCGTCGGACGGCGTGGCCCGCGAAGCGCTACGGCCGCCAGCTTACTCCACGCCGCTTCGCTCAAAACCAAACACGATGTGAACGTCACCTCCCGGGGATTCCTCGCAAGATAAGCTGTTTTCTAACGCCTCACAGAGCCAGTCCCCCGGGACCAGCTGCTGACCCGCCGATTCGGACTCGACTTCCTCGCCATTCACCTCTTCTTTTTCGTAGATGATGGTCAAGTCCCCTTGGTACATGCCCGGCTCCTCCAACGCGGCCATCGTCCCGCGCACGGATATCTCACTGGCGATAACATCGGTCCCAGCGTACTCCATACGAAGTCGCCCCTCGACACCGAGGTCGGCATCGATCGTTATGCCACCGCCAAAGGAATGCCCGGCGGACGCAATCGACAGATATGCGAAATCCCAATCACCAACAGCTCTCTCGGTGCATCCGCCGAATAGGCTTACCAACGCCCCACAGCCACCAATCCGCCGCCATCCTCTGAAATCCATGGAACCACCACAATCTTTTCGGGCTTTTCTAACGAATACCCCGCCGCGATCAACCCACCCCCGGCGCCGGCGAGCACCTGCCCCGGCAATTTCAACACCAATCCCTCCACCATCACCAAGTCGAAAGGGAAACAATCGCCCCCTCCCGAACTCCCGCACATCGCGGCGCCAAACAGGGCGAGGCCCCCTCCACCCAACGAAATGGTGCTTCCAACACCAAACAACGCAAAGCCGGTAATCTTAAGCGTCCGACCTTTTCGCTGACGAGGGGTGCGGCGCTCCTCTCGGCTTTCATACCAGCCGACAGGCGCCGGAGGGGACGCCTCCCCGCTTTCAAAGGAGGGTTCCACCGAGCCGGCGACGGCCGACGCCATCCACATGAGGACCACAAAACCTCCTTTTCGGCATCGGCCACGAACTGAACAGTACCTCAGAAACGATCGAAGCGTCCCCCGTAGATGGTCAATCGGTTGACCATTCACAGAACGTCACCACTTCCCCGACAACACTACGCCGCCGCCATCGGGTTGAACCCATGGTGATACGCCAATGACCTGCGGTGTGTCCTTGGAGTACCCCCAAGCCACCAGACCTGTACCCACGCCGCCGAGGGTCTGACCCGTCGCAAAAAACGGAGAACTAAAGGCAAACAGCACGGCCCCGTATCCCGAACACTCGCCCATGCAGGTGTTCGCGCGCTGAAGGCCCAACGCCATTCCCGTTCCGCCCGTAACCGACAACAGGCTTCCCACGCCCAGCATCGTAAATCCGGCTGCTTTCAGCCCTTTCCCCGCACGCTTCGGCCGTTTCCTCGGACTCTCACGTCTCCCCTCGGAGGTCACCTCAGGCAAAACCTCGGCCCTCACTTCCATCGTCGGATGCTCCACTCCAGGCTGCGAAAATGCAGCCGTAATCATAAATATTCCTCCAAGCATTGTTGCACCTGCGCCCCAAAACACCCTAGCAGTCGCCGTGGCCCACCGTCCATCGCATTTACAACCCGTGGTTCACATCCGCCCAGGCCAATCCAAACCGGGCCAAGTACTTCCGCAATCGGTCGGCATCGTTGACGCTCGCTTTTTCCTTTCGTGAAACCGCAAACAAGGTCCGGCCGGCCTCCGAAAGCGAGCGACTCTCCGAACACACCTTCAAAACCTCTTCCAGTTGCACCCGATCAAAACGGTCGAGGTCGTCGGCCCCGTCCGGTCCAAACAGCTCGATCACCCGAGAGGATTCCTGCTGCACACTCCAGGCCGCCCGAAGTCGGCCGATCTCCTCCTCCACCATCGGCGACTCGATCCGCCCGCCCGCCGCCAGGGTCGCCATCCGAACCACCGCCGCATTCAAGTCGCGAAAGTTCGCCGTCCACTTCCCTTCTGGCCCTGCTGCGAACCGCAAGAACGCCTCCCGCGCCTCCCGGTTGAAACGCACCTGCCGACCGGTCTTCCTCGCAAATTGCTCCAATTCATAGTGAAGATTGGGCTCGATGTCCTCCGGTCGCTCTGCGAGGCCAGGCAATAGGAAGGTCCACAAATTTATCCTGGCGTATAAATCCTCTCGAAACCGTCCGGAACGCACATCCTCGGCCAACGATCGGTTGGTGCCGGCGATCAGTTGAAAGTCTGAGACCACCTCGCGCTCCGTCCCCAACGGAAGAAAGCGCTTTTCCTCGATCGCTCGCAACAACATCGCTTGTTCGTCGCGGCCTAATTCGCCAATTTCATCCAGAAACAATACCCCACGATCCGCGGCCAACAACAGGCCCTTCCGCGCCGATTCGGCACCCGTAAACGCACCCTTGGTGTGCCCAAACAAGGCCGACATTGCAGAATCCCCGCGAAGGGTGGCGCAGTTCACCTCGACCAACGGACCGGACACCTGACGACGATCCCGTTTCAGCTCGTAGATGCGCTTTGCCAGCTGGGATTTCCCAGCCCCGGTCGGCCCCCACAACAACATCGGCGCGGTGGATGCCAGCGCCACCTGTTCAATACGCCCAATCAATGCATTGAATTTCTGATTCCGGGTGACAATGCCCGACTTCAGTAAGCCCTCCGCCTGCTGTTTGCGCGCAGCAAACCGGGACGCGATCCGATCGTAGCGCGCCAAATCCAGTTCGATCGTCTGCATCGGGGCGGGGTGCCCTCTCCGAGGCGGCGACGTCTGAATGAGGGAGCCAGGGAAAAACCCCGATTCGGTCAATAGGAACAGGCAGATCTGTGCCACGTGCGTACCCGTGGTAATATGAATGCCGTACCGCTCCTCGTCCGGTTTGAACGGATACGCCGCCGCAAAATCGTGCAATCCCGAGTACACCGCCTCAAAATCCCAGGGATCGGGGAACTCCAAATGGTGCGTGATCACCTTAGTGCGAGGGGACAAATTCTGAATGTCGGCGATCACTCGGTCGGCCAGCGCCTGGAACTTCGCGGGGAAGATCAGTTCCAGCCGATCGATCTCCTCGTCCTCCTGTTGAAATAGGGAGATCGTCGGCCGCCAACGCGTCCAACGGGCCGGGCCGATCGGGTTGTCGAGGGTGGTGCCGAGCAGGCCGATGACGACGAGAGGTTTTGCTTTATCCATAAAGATAATGTACGCGATAATGTTATTTCAATCCACCGAGACATGCGCTCACAAGCGAGGTACAGCCCTCCAACCAACGCTTTCTCATTTCGGGTCCGCTTGGCACGGTACCTGCTTTAAGGAGCGCGGAGGCCAACATGTCGTTTCAAATTCTTCCCGCACCCAAGGGCCTGATCAAAGCGTGGGTACAAGGCGTCGCCGTCGAAGCCCAGGCGCACCAGCAGCTCAAGAACATCGCCGGACTGCCGTTCATTCACGGTTGGGTTGCGGCGATGCCGGACGTCCATCTGGGCATGGGCGCCACGGTCGGATCCGTGATCCCGACCAAGAAAGCGATCATTCCCGCGGCGGTCGGCGTCGACATCGGCTGCGGCATGATGGCGGTACGGACGGACCTCACGGCACGCGATCTTCCTGATTCTCTCTTGAAGATCCGCACGTCGATTGAGAATGCCGTACCCCACGGCCGCACCCACCACGGCGGCAAGGGCGATCGCGGTGCCTGGCACGACATTCCCGACGAACAAGCCAAGGTTTGGTCGGAAGTTCTCCAAAAGGAGTACGAGGTGATCGCGGACAAGCACCCCAAGTTGGGGCGCGGAAACGACCTCAATCACCTGGGAACCCTCGGAACCGGCAACCACTTCATCGAGATCTGCCTCGATGCCGAACAGCGAGTGTGGGTCATGCTGCACTCGGGTTCGCGCGGGGTCGGAAACCGAATTGGAAGCTACTTCATCGAGCTGGCCAAGGAGGACATGCGCAAATTCCACATCGATCTTCCGGATCGCGATCTCGCGTACTTCCCCGAGGGGACCCAGCATATGGATGACTATGTTCAGGCCGTCGGCTGGGCCCAGGAGTACGCCAAGATCAATCGGGCGTTGATGATGGAAGCGGTTCTCGGCGCGATGCGTCAGCATCTCCGCCCATTCCGATCCGACGAGCTCGCGGTGAACTGTCACCACAACTATGTGGCGAAAGAACATCACTATGGCGAGAACGTCTGGGTTACCCGAAAAGGCGCGGTTCGCGCTCGGTTGGGCGATCTCGGCATCATTCCAGGGTCGATGGGCGCGCGGAGTTATATCGTTCGCGGCAAAGGAAATCCGGAGTCGTACTGCAGCTGCAGCCACGGGGCCGGGCGAGCCATGTCGCGCACGCAAGCGAAGCGCCAGTTTACGTTGAGCGACCACATTCAGGCGACCCAAGGCATTGAATGCCGAAAGGACGTCGACGTGATCGACGAAACGCCAATGGCCTACAAGCCGATCGACGCGGTCATGGCGGCGCAAGCCGATTTGGTCGAAGTGGTATACGAACTCCGCCAAGTGGTCTGCGTGAAGGGGTAAGCGATGTTGACGTTGGACGGTTCCATTGGCGAGGGCGGCGGGCAAATCCTGCGCACCGCCCTCGCCCTGTCGGTGCTCACCCGCACCCCTTTTCAGATCACCCACATTCGCGCTGGGCGTCACAAACCCGGTTTGTTGCGGCAACATCTCACGGGGGTGCATGCCGCCCAAGCGATCAGCGGCGCCTCCGTCACCGGGGACGCCCTCGGCTCCACCGCGATTGCGTTTATCCCCCAGGATACGATCCCCGGGGAGTACGCCTTCGCGGTCGGCAGCGCCGGCAGCGCCAATCTCGTATTGCAAACCATTCTTCCGCCGTTAATGCTGGCGAATGCACCCAGCCGCATCCAAATCGACGGGGGAACGCACAACGACGCCTCTCCGCCCTACCACTTCTTGGAAGCGGTCTTCGCACCTCTGCTTGCACGGATGGGGCCGCGGCTGGGACTGTCACTGAACCGTTGGGGATTTGCGCCTGCAGGAGGAGGCCGGTTGACCGCCGAGATCTCGCCCGTCGCGAAATTGTCTGCCCTTCTCCTTCTCGAGCGAGGCGACATCGAAGAATGGGAGATCACCGCAGCGATTTCCGCGATCCCTGAATCGGTTGGACACCGAGAGGTCGCCGAGATTTGCAAACGACTCCACCGTCCGTTGGGCGATGCAAGGGTGTTTTCGGTTCCCGATCCCGTGGGCCCGGGCAATGTGGTGTGGGTGAAAGCGATCGCCGAGCACGTCACTGCATTGTTCACCAGTTTCGGAAAGCAAGGGTTACCCGCCGAAGAGGTGGCGAAGCGACTTTGCAAAGAGGTGGAGCATTGGAAGAACTCTGGCACCCCCGTCGACGAACACTTGGCGGATCAGCTGCTGATTCCGTTGGCGCTCGGAGGAGGTGCATTTCGAACAACCGAACCCAGCGAACACACCCGAACCAACGCACAGATCATCCAAAAGTTTCTTGGAACCTCATTTCGTATCGAGCCGGAGGGGGACGCGTGGTGGATCGGCGTATGACCCCCTTCTTCCAAAGGCGCTCTCGCCACCGGTGGTCACCTGTGGTAGCCTCGCGCAAATGGGGGGATCATGAAACAAAATCACGGATTTCGCGTTGTGGGCGCTTGCACCACTTTAGCAATGGCACTGGCCTGCGGGGGAATGACGCCGGTCGAACTTCCGAAACTTCCACCAGGCCCCCCGCTCACACCCGGCACCACCACCTCGCTCCCTGGCGACGGCAGTCTAGAAAAGGCCTACGAACTTACCTGTTCGACTGGCGCCGGTGAGCTGGCGTTGACCGAAGGGAAATCCGTGGTGGTAAAATGCCCCGCCAACTGTACGACGGGCGCCGTGTGGGGAACCGGTCTTTATACCCAAGACACCACCGTATGCACCGGCGCCATCCACTCCGGCGCGCTTTCGACCGCCGGCGGATACGTTCAAGTCACCTGGGACAAGGGGCTTTCTGCGTATGTCGGCACCACCAACAACGGAATCACGAGTTCGGCCTGGGGTGCCTGGGGCGGTTCGATCAAGTTTGAGGGCGCAACCGTGCAAGCCCCTCCTCCACCCGCCCATCCCAGCGGACTGCCGGGATCGGGCGTGGCTGCCGATCCGCTGAAACTCGAGTGCAACACCACCGCACCCGCTCTGAAACTCGCCTTGGGAACCCCCTTGTGGGTAACCTGCCCCGCCGACTGCACCACCGGGGCGGTGTGGGGAACCGGCGTATACAGCGAAGATTCAACCGTTTGTGCCTCGGCGGTCCATTCAGGCATCCTCCCGATCGCGGGTGGAACTGCGAAAATCACCCCCGTGGCGGGGTTGGACGCCTACGTCGGGTCGACCCAGAATGGGATCACCTCGTCCGAATGGGGCGTCTGGCCTCGGGCATTCCAGGTCGAAGCGCCCTAAGGCGACCCACCGCTAGGCATCCCAGTGCGTCACCGGCGCCAGCGGAGCATGCCCAAACCACGAGGCGAATCGAGCTAACGCCGCGATCAGCCGCGCCTCCACGGTGGAGACCGGCCGCACCGATCCCTTCCTCATCGCTTCCGCCAGATGTGGCAGTGCTCCAAAGAGGTCGCGCATAGAAGTGTCCGATTTCCCGGCTGCTAATACCGCGATCGGTACAAATTGATCCTCAAGCAGCGCGCCATCCAAGGTCACTTCCACCACCGCTGGAACCTTGCCCGGATTGAGAAATCGGTGAGGAACCCCGGGGGGGACCGCCACCTCGTCGCCGGGATGAAGGTCCCTGACCTCACCGCGAATCCAGACCCGGAGGACACCGGAAACCATCCGAAAGCTCTCCGTTTCGTGCGGATGAATGTGCTCTCCGGGGCCGGTCTTTCCTGGTGCCAGCGTCCAAGTGAAGCCAAACAGGCCGGTCGTGCGCGCGGACGTGTGAAACCGGAAGTGCTCGCCCGTCGCCGACGTGCTCAATTGCAGAGTCCCCATCGCTCTCTCCTGCACTAATGTTATCATTGATAACATAAGGGGTTCTCGTTGGCAAGCGTGCACGCAAATCTAGAAAAACCCAAGGGTCGTCGGGCTTCTGGCGAGGTTCGGGAGGCGCTGATTGCCCACGCGACCGCAATCATCGAGGAGGAAGGCGCGTCCGAGCTCAACCTTCGCTCGTTGGCGAGCCGGGTCGGAGTATCGCAACCCGCCCTGTACCGCCATTTCGAGAGCAAGGAAGCGCTGTTGTTGGAGGTCGCACTACGCGGCACCGAGGCCTTTGGGGTCCAGATCACGGGTCTGCTGATGAAAGAGCCCGACCCCTACGGGGTAATCACCGTTTATGGCAAGGAGTACGTCCGCTTCGCCGCAAACCATCGAGGGTGGTTTCGGTTGTGTTTTGGGCGCGAATTGAGTGAAGTACAACAACCTCCCGATGCACCTCACTTTTTGGAGGCTCGAAGCTTGCTTCTGCAGGCTTTGGCGTGCATCGTTCCCCCAGAGGATCCCGCGTTTGGCCACACGTTTCGGGGCATCTGGGCGCTCGCCCACGGACTCTCGGGGCTGGTGATCGAGAAGGTCTTCCGTCTGGTAAAGGACGATGAGGGGCGACTTGCCGCCGCTGACGCCGCCATTGACGAACACGTACGCAACCTTCGGGCGCGTTGGGGGGAAGCCCGACCCTGGAGCGGCCATGAAGCTCCACAGGTCAATCTCACTCGGGGATTGCCGGGCGGACTTCCCTCTTAGCGGAGCTACAGCACATACAGGCCGACACTCGTGGATTCGCCGCTTTGGGTACGAAACACTCGCAGCTCGATCCGCTCGCTGCCATTGGTGAGATTGGTCGTCCAATAGTCGGGGTCATAGCCCGAAGGAAAGGGCAACTCCTGCGCCCACCCAAGCTGAATCATGTCCGCCAGCCATTTCTCCTTGAGCTCACTGAAATGATCGCCTCGCGTCGCGTAGATCACGCGATCTGCCTGTGACGCACAAATGTCGAAGCCAGCGCTCGGAATCGGGTACGCCGCCCACTTGGGGTCGGAATAGGGCGTAGGTCCTGGAAAACCGCAGGGACCGTCATCGATCTCTGGGCCACCGCCGCAGGCGATCGCTGCCAAACCCGTTGCCACCGCAATCCATCCGCGCATGGACGCCTCCGGCCGCCACCTAGCACCATTTCGCAGGAAGAGGCCAACGCTTGCACCAAGCTGCAACATTAGCGCCCCACCGTTTTGCTATACAAGCGCTTGAATCATCCTATTCGAAGCCCGTACGGAGATCCGATGCACCCATCCCTGGACGCCCCCCCGGAGCGCAACTACTCTTCGTCGGGTGTCGGAACTCGCCCATCGAACCACACCTTCGGAGGACCCATGATCGCTGGAGAGGTCGAATCCGCGTTCGAGCCCGTCCGCCGAGCCTTTCAGGCGAACTTTGAGGAGCGCGGCGAGGTTGGCGCTGCCGTCAGCGTCTACTATGACGGAAGACCCGTTGTAAATCTATGGGGGGGCGTTGCCGACGCGGCCACCGAACGCCCCTGGCAGCAGGACACCCTCCAAGTGGTGTTCAGCGCCACCAAAGGCCTCACGGCAGCGTGCTTTTTGCTGCTGGAACACCGCGGTGGCGTCGATCTCGACGCACCCGTGGCCTCAGTTTGGCCGGAGATCGCAGAATCGTTGGGTTCCACGTCCATTCGCACGATTCTCAACCATCGCGGTGGCGTATGCGCCCTCGATCGACCCTACCGCCTGGAAGATGTGGTAAGCGGCCGAGTCGAGGCGTTGATGGCGAAGACCCGGCCCCGTTGGGCACCCGGATCCGACCAGGGCTACCACGCGGTCACCTACGGGATCTATGCCGCGAGCATCTTCAAACGCCTCACCCAGAAGAGTATCGGAACCTACCTTCGCGAGGAGATCGCCGGCCCTCTCGGTGCGGACGTCCACATCGGCCTTCCACCCGATCAACGGCATCGAACCTCGACTCTTATCCCCGTGCCCCACCGCACCTACTACCGGAATGGGATTCCCCAGGCGATCTTGGGCCGCTCCAACGAAGGACGGTTCGCGCGCGCAATGATGCGAAATGGCGATACACGGCACGCTTTTGGTGAGTTGCCCGACATCGGCAAGGACCATCTGATTCGGCTCAACGACTACGAGGTCCAACGCCACGAAATGCCGTGGGTTGGCGCCATGTGCACTGCCGAGGGATTAGCTCGTGTGTACGCCGCATGGGCGCAAGGTGGCCAACTCGGAAAAGTAAAGCTAGTTGACCAATCAGCGATCGAGCCTCTCGTTCGCCGACAAAGTTGGTCGGACATGGATCGGGTGCTTCGAAAGCCGATCGGTTGGAGCCAAGGGTTCCTGAAAGAGGAGACGAACTTGTTCAGCCCAAACAAAGAAGCGTTTGGGCATGCGGGTGCGGGAGGGGCGCTCGGGTGGGCAGATCCGGTGGCGAAGATTTCGATCGGATATACGCCGAATCGGATGGATTGGCGGATTCGGAGCCCGAGAGCCCTGGCGCTGTGCAAGGCCGTCTATGAAAGCCTTGGTCAATAGCTGACTTTTGCTAATGAGCATCCACAGGGTTCTGCCCATAGGGAAAAGGGCCAGCTTCCCCCGAGCCATCCGCCCGCGTGCAGCTCCAGGAATCGGCCCGTAGGGTCAACCAGCGGGCACAGGCCACGCCCCCGATCGTCACGGCGTTGTCCTCCAGATCGATGGTTCGCGTAGTGTTTTCGCCATCCACCACCACCTGTTCCGGAAGATGGAGCTCGTCAAAAGCGGCCAAGTCGTTGGGGCCTAACGGAGCTGCCACGGAGAGGCCTCCTCCGCCCGCACACGCGAACAGTACTGGACTCACGCCGACAATAGACAGAATAACCGCTCGTCCACGCATCATGCCCTCCGCGCCACGACATATGACGGCGCCGAAACCGAGGGGCTCCCTGGTACAATTTCTTGCATACGACCAGCCACAATCCCGAGGAGTTGTGCAAAGCCGCACACGAGGTCAAGTCGTTTACCTATATGAAGGCTTAAAAGCGGATTTTCGGAACAAACACGAACATCGGACCGACAGTGCCTCCGACATACGGGCCGCGGTTTTCCCAGGGATGACGTAGATCATACCCCATTGGAACCGAAAGCCTAAGGAGCAGCATGACTTCGTCTGAGCCGCCAACGCCAGGAATGGTGGCGATTTGAACAGCGAAAGAAGGCTCGAGAAACGGACTAAACGCCAGTGTGAACCGTCGTTCGCTTTGGCCGAACGAGAGCGTTGCACCTCCACATCCACCGACCAACACCACCGGAGCGTCCTCCACCAACGGGTACTCCAGGCACGCCTTCGCCAGCACTCCCGTTTCAAAACTCTGATTCGACCCACGGAACCTCAGCCCGCCTTGGTAGCTCGGCCCGATCATAAGGCCGAAGGTCGCGTCCACGACGGCCTCAGGACGTCCCCCCCCCTCGTCATTCACGCCATCGAAGCTCTGTACCGCACCACCGCCGACCCCAAGCACGAAGCAGCCGGAGCTCGAAAGGAAGAACAGCGAACGCATCCACCCAGAGCTCAGCAGAGCCATCTCAAGGTGCCCTTGAAAACCGGAAGTCCACCGACAACAGGCCATCGGTCGCAAACGTCCACCGCTTCATCTTACCCAGGATGCACGCCGTTAATTCCGGATCGCCCAGGCCATCTCGAGTCGCCGTAAACGTTGGCCGGCCGCGATCGATCTTCCCGCTCACGGATAACTCACCTTGCAGTTCCGGATTCGACTTCAGCCGCTGATCATAGCAGTAGCGCAGCTGGCCGACATTGCGGCGCAACAACGGCTCATAAACCATGTCCTCCGTCGTGAACGCGACGTCCCCCTTCACCGTTGGGCTCTCGCCGCCCGAGGAGACTTCACCCAACCCGCCAACGGCCGCACCGCTTGGCGTGGGCCAGCGTCGTATGTCGACCCTACAAACCCCCAAGAGCGGCTCGTTCAACGGCGTAGCTCGCGGCCAGACGCGCAAAAGCGGCTCCCAACAAGGCCGCATGAGCTTAGCCCGGTCCCCGATCGCGCCCCAATCGACCTCGCCCGTTTCCGCAAGCCAGGGAACGGTATACGAACCCTCACAACGCTCCAATTGCGCCAGAAGTTTTGGCAGGGCATCGAGGTATTCGGAGCCGCACCCCGTGGAAGCAACAGCTTCCACGCCCCCATTGGTGAATTCGACTCGGATTTCCGTTGGGTTTGGAAACGCCATCGCGCCACCGATCACGAGCCACCACATCACTGCACCCCACTCTCGTGCCTTAACCCCACTTTTCCCTCGTCGATTCCAGGCGGCACCACAAACCAACGTTCTCCCGCAGCGGATCGCTGTACGATCGCATTTAGGCGCTCAGAATCTGACACATCCACGATCTCGGTGGCCCTCATCGGGTGTCGGCGCTGCATCGCCAAAGCCCAGCCCTCCGGGTCCAGGACGGTTTCGTAAACAAAGCCTCCCACCTCATGTTCTCCGGGGATCTGGCCGACGATTCGAAGCGGACCCAATCGGGTGTGCGCCCGCAGACTCTGGCCGCTCCACTGAACTACCCCGCGTAATACCTCCGCTTTGAACATCGCCGCCCCAAAACTCTTCGCCCAGGCGCCGAGCCCAGGTTGGGTCGACAACAGCGAAACTCCGAGGCGGTAGCCAGGTTTCAACGGCAGTCCCACCCACGCCGCCTGAATTTGGTCGCCGCGAGCCAGAATCGCGATCGCTCCCGACAGAAGGTAGATGTCCGACAATACCCATCCCGCCAACGGAAGGGTGGGAAACGCTTGTCGGTTCAACGCCAAATAGTCTAAACACCGGTCGAGATGATCCTCCGCCGGCCAGCGTTGAAGCGGTATCCCCCAGGGATCCTCGATCTCCGCCAGATTCTCGCGTGGACCGAGGGCGGTCACTCGGAGATCGGGGTTTGCCGCGAGGAATGCGCGCGCCTGATCCTCGATGTTCACTTTGAACCCCGGCGTTGCGCCTCGATCCACCGGTGTTCCACCTGATCCCAATTGGGGAGCGGGTTTGCGGGGGCGATCACTTCCACCCGGCTGTCGCCTCGCCAAGAGGAGGATTGAAACTGTATACGTTCCGGTGTCGCGTCTACTCGCTGCCACCCTTCGGCGACACGGAAGATCCCTTTGAGTCGAACCACCCCGCCTGGAAGTGCTGGATTGGGGCGAACCAGTTGTTGAAGCACCTGTTGCAGCCGATCCCGATCGAAGACATCCCCGACCGGGAACAGCCATCCGCAGGTCGCCGCTTCCGCATTCGCCAGGGGGAAAGAAGTTGGTCGGTCGACGGACTCTGGAAGTGTCGGCGGCTCAGGCTCGGCGTGAAAGTGCGCGCGTTGCAGGGTGGGCGGACCGGAATCCAGGTCAAGCCATGCCAAATCGAGCTTTCCTTGGGAGACCTCCGCAACCACCTTCTTGGGGGGCCACTGCGCTTTGGCAGCAGCACGAAAGGTCTGTAGTGAAGTTTCCGAGGCTACATCTCCGAAATTCGCCACCAACACGTCGGCAACGGCCCACTGGTCCCGCCAAGTGTCGCTCGCCTCTACCCGCGGATCTCCGATTCGACGGGGATCCACCAGCGTGATCGTCGCTTTGGGGTCGACCCCCAATCCCGGCGACCGCAACATGTCCAGGATCGACGCCGGATGAGCAAGGCCGGTGGGCTCAATCAAAATTCGATCCGGCTGAACCTCTCGAATCAACCGAACCAACCCCACCCGAAGTTGCGGCCCGGCCGAGCAGCACACACAGCCACCGGCGATTTCTCGGACAGCAAAGCCCTCATTGGCCATGGTCGGGCCGTCGATCCCCACGGCGCCAAACTCGTTGACCAGGACCGCCCAACGTTCACCGACTGGACGACGGGCCAGAAGATCGAGGATTGCCGTAGTTTTTCCAGATCCGAGGAACCCGGTGATCACCGTGACCGGGATCATCCGCGAAACCGATCGGTCGCCTCGATCAACGCGTTGAGAATGCCGGGTTCAAACACCGAATGCCCAGCATCGGGGATGATGTGGAAGTCCGCCTCCGGCCAGGCGCGGTGCAGCGCCCAGGCGCTTTCCGCCGGACAAACGACATCGTAGCGGCCCTGCACGATCACCGCGGGAATATGCCGAATCTTGTCGACGTTTTCCAGCAGCCAAGCGTCGGTCTTGAAAAAGCCCCGATTCACGAAATAGTGGCACTCGATCCGTGCAAAGGGAAGCGCCATCTCGGGAGACCCGAGGCGCTCGATGAACCCCGGATCTGGAAAAAGCTTGGAAGTACTGGCTTCCCAGATGCTCCACGCTTTTGCGGCGGCCAGCCGCGTCTCAGCGTCGTCCGAGGTGAGCCGTCGATGGTAGGCGCTCACCAAATCATGACGTTCTGCCTCCGGAATGGGCTTGAGGTAGTCCTCCCAAGCGTCCGGATAGAGCGCACCACATCCCCGTTGATAGAACCAGTCAATCTCCTGCTTTCGAAGCAGAAAAATCCCTCTGAGTACCAGCTCGGTGACCCGTTCGGGGTGCGTCTGCGCGTACGCCAGCGCCAGCGTACTTCCCCACGATCCGCCGAACACCTGCCATTTTTCAATTCCGAGCAGCTTACGCACGGCCTCGACGTCGGCGACCAAATCCCAGGTGGTATTCTCGCGGAGATCCGCAAATGGCGTACTTTTTCCACAGCCGCGCTGGTCGAGCAGAACGATCCGGTAGACCTTGGGGTCCCAAAAGCGGCGTTGCTTCGGCTCTGTACCACCGCCGGGCCCTCCATGAAGAAACACGACCGGCTTCCCGTTTGGATTACCGCTTTCTTCCCAATAGATCTCGTGAATGTCGGACACCCGCAGCATCCCACTTCGGTTCGCCTCGATCTCGGGGTACAGCGTTCGCAGTGCCATTCGGCCTCCCGCGATCGGGTATCCCCAAGCCGCGCTTTCGGCGATGGTAAAGTAGTTTACTATGACATTCCCCGGAGGCCGCGTGCCCGAAACCGCTCCTTGCCTTCACGATCTCTCCCCGGGTGCCCTCAAAACCCGCCTCGGAGCGATCCACGACCCCGAAGACGCACGCCTCCCACCCGATCTGCCACCGGTGGTCGATGCCCACGTCCACCTGTTTCCGGATCGCTTGTTCGCCGCGATCTGGCGTTGGTTCGATGAATACGGTTGGCCGATCCGGTACAAGCTGCACGCCCAGGAAGTGATCCAATTTCAGCGGGATCGCGGTGTAAAGCAGATCATTGCGCTCCACTACGCCCACACCCCCGGAATCGCCCGCGACCTGAACCGGTTCATGTCCGATCTGGTGCGTCAAAATCCCGATGTCACCGGCGTCGCTACGGTCATGCCCGGTGAACCCGACGCCCGCGCCATCCTCGAGGAAGGATTTTCCCTTGGACTTTCGGGGGTCAAACTCCATTGCCACGTACAGTGCGTCGGCCCAGATCACCCTTCGATGGCCGAAATCTACCAAACCTGCGCCGATCACGGAAAACCGCTGGTGATTCACGCAGGTCGGGAGCCGAAAAGCCCAGCCTACAAGTGCGACCCCCATGCGATCTGCAGTGTTGGCCGAGTAGAGGACGTCCTCAAGGATTTTCCGAAGTTAAAACTCGTGGTTCCTCATCTCGGGGTCGATGAATTTGAGGGCTACCTCGACCTCGTCACCCGCTACGACAACCTTTGGCTTGATACCACGATGGTTTTAGCGGACTACTTCGATTGTGCGGTTCCAGCGGAGCTTCTTACCCGACGGCCCGAAAGAGTCATGTACGGGACCGACTTCCCCAACATTCCCTATGCATGGGACCGAGAAATTAAGTTTCTACGCTCGAAAACGTTGACGGCCGATGCGTTGGAACGGATCGCCGGAAAAACCGCCACCGCCTTGTTCACCAACGAGTAGAGCCATCGGCTCCATTCATGGAACAAAAACATGGGCGAACGCCACACCCATCTCCAGGCCCACCATCAGACCCGGCCGTTCCGCCGTCACGTCATACGCCACCGTCGTCGACCAAGACACGCCAAACGGCTGCTCGCCCGGGATATAAATTGCCCCCCCTTGCAGTGTCGGGCTGAACAACAGGCGCTCAGTGGCACCGCGATCATCGGTCCCAACGTACGGCGAAATTCGCCCAAAAAACCTCCACTTCTCGACCTCGCCGAGCAAATAAAAATGTGGCGCGATCTCCTTGGTCGTGCAGACACCCAGGTACCAACGGCTTCGGACGGAATACCCCACGCCGAGACTGACCGATTCGCTCATCGCACCGCCTTCGGCGGTCCACGCGCCCACATGATGCGCAATGGAGAGGCCGTGAAGCGGTTCCTGGGGAAGGGACGTGTATCCCAGCTCGACCCCTGACAACACTGAACAACCGGGGAGCATCAGGAGGGCCGCCCCAACGCGTTCAGAGATCCGAAACCACATTGCCCCAACCAATACCAAACTGAATTCCGGCCATTACTCCTGGATACAGCGGACTTACGTCGTAGCCCACGGACGCGGAAATGGATCCACACCAACCCACTCGGCTGTTCGGGCAGAGCAACACACCAGGCTGAAGCGTAGGGCTAAAAACGAAGCTCGCCGTGCCTTTTCCGATCCCCGCTCCCATGTAGGTGGTGCCACGAACGTAAAAACTCCACCGCTCGTAGTCCACCAACGCATAGGCATGAAGACCCGGCTCGATCGTCGCATAACCGTCGTGAATGCGCGCCCGGCCGGAGAAACCAAACCCCGGAACCACCACGCCTTCATCGGCGTTTTCGGAAACGCCAAACCCCGCATGGGCGGCAATGGAGCCTCCATGAAGATTTTGGGTGGGAAGGGTGGTGTACCCGGTCTCCGCCACCGCGAGGACCGAACAGCCCGACAACAGCCAAGGAAGGATGATTATGCGCATGCCGAAGCCTACCATAGGCGATCGAGAAATACTGCCAGGCCTGCGATCAGCCCTTCCAAGCGACATGATCCCGACGGCGTTCGCTGACGCGCGTCTCCACCGAATCGGCCACCACCAGCTCATACAACACCGCCCGCTTCCCTTCCTGCGGTCGGAGAATGCGCCCCAAACGCTGAACATGCTCACGAACCGTCTGCGTACCGGACAACACAATCGCCACATCCGCCGACGGAAGGTCGACTCCCTCATTCAACACGCGCGAGGTCACCAATACCGGCAGTGAACCGTCTGAAAACGCCTTCAACAACGCCCTTCGCTCCTTGATGTCCGATTGGTGCGTGATCGCCGGAACCAGCAACCGACGGGAGATTTCGTAGACCGTGGCATTGTCGTTGGTGAACACGATCGCGCGTCCATCCTTATGTTCCCGCAGTAATTCCGCCAATAACCTTAGCTTTCCTTCCGACCCTTCTAAGATCCTACGACTCTCGCGCCACGCCTTAAAGGCCGCTCGGCCTGCGCGAGAACGGGCCGCCGCTCGAAGGAATTGCTGCCACCCATTGGGGCTGCCCATCCGGATCCCCTGCTCATCCACAAACGCCTTGTAGTTGGCGCGGGCTTCCTCGTAAGCTTGGCGATCTTCCGCAGAAAGATGAACTTCCAGCACTTCAGTGTGGTACTCCGCCAAGAATTCGCCCGCGAGATCGGTGATCTCCAACCGGTGCACCACCGGTCCCACCATCGAAAGCACCCTTTCATGGCTTCCATCCGGACGTTCCAACGTTGCGGTCAGGCCCAATCGAAACGGCGCGAGCGCCCCTTCAGCCGCGAAACCGTAGGATGCTCCGGGGAGATGGTGCACCTCGTCATAGACGATCAACCCAAACCGGTTGCCGTACTTCTCCATATGCATCCAGGCAGAATCGTAGGTCGAAACCGTGATGTCGTGCACCTCATGGATGCCACCGCCAAGAATCCCCACCGGCTCACCAAAAGCACGCTTCAGCTGATCATACCATTGGCCAACCAAATCGATCGTCGGCGCAATCACCAAGGTAGAACGCCCAGCATCCGCAATGCACAGCTGCGCGACAAACGACTTTCCGGCCCCGGTCGGAAGGACGACCACTCCCCTTCGACCGTTCTTTTTCCAGGCCGCGAGCGCATCCAATTGGTACTGCCGCGGCGAACGCTCCGTCAAAAACTCGCGCTCTAAGTTCACATAGGCGCGTGCTTCGTCCACATACGGGATCTGCCGCCGGTGCAGATCGAGCACCAGCGCGGCATAGTGAATCGCCTGCCCACGCGGAAGTTTAACGCGGGGATCGTACACAAATGCCGAGGGGACCTCTTCCGGCGGGAATCCCTCCAACAACAGCGTGCCCGCTTGATAGCGGATGACCCTGGACAACGCAGCCTCCCCGGGTCAGCGTAACCGGAGACCTTCTTTCGCCGAGGCATCGTAAATCGCTTGACTATTCTTCTGTGGGCAGCGCTCGCGTGGGCCGACGACGACGCCGAATTCCTAAGGTGGCAAGGTCGGATCGACCCGCTACCCCTACCAGCCGAGCAACCGGCCAGCGAATACCGGTTTACCTGGGATTTGTTTGGCCAAATCGCCGAAAAGGTCAAACAAAAGCCAGGAGTTGTCGACACCGAGCAAATCGGTACCACCCTCGAAGGAAAGCCGATTTGGGCGTTCCACATCGAAGATCCTGCGCGCCCGCCCGAACGGAGCGTATTGGTGTTTGCGGGCATTCATGCGCTCGAATGGATCAGCACCGAAGTCGCGACCGATCTCTTGATCTACCTGGTCGATCACCCCGTTCCCAACGTTCGAATCACGGTGATCCCTCTCCTCAACCCCGACGGTCGACGAAAGGTGGAGGAGGACCTCTCAAATGGCGTAGACGCCTACCGACGCGGAAACTCCAAAAATGTCGATCTGAACCGCGATTTCGCTGTGAACACGGACGCCAAAGCCATCTGGAAGTACCTCCTCCCGAGCCGCTACGCCCACAGTGAAACACCACTTTCGCAGCCTGAAAGTCAAGCACTTGACCAATTGGCCGCCCGCGAGCTGTACGATCGCGCTGCCAGCCTGCACGCTTTCGGAGGTTTCCTTTATTACCCTTGGTCTGGGCATTATTCGACACCACCCGATCGCCAGGACTTTGTGCAGCTCGGGCTCGCCATGGAACAGGCGCAGGGCCCGCGAGCGTACCGCACCCGGCAATTGGCGCGTTGGGGCTTCTTTTTCCGGGCCCACGGCACCGAACTCGACCACCTTTATGGGAAGTATGGCACTCGCTCCTTTCTGGTGGAAATGACCCGGAGCGGCCTCAATTTTTCCCGGCCGTCCGAGTGGAAATGGAACTTTCGACTATACAATCCCAAGGATCCCGAAGTTCACATCGAACGCGGCTTCCGAGCGATGCGGGCGCTGATTCTGGAGCCACCCACGCCTGGCGAGCTCGAACATCCCGCTGGAACCCAGCGTTTCATTCACGGTGTCGATTATTCCCGGGGTGTTGAATAAATCGAACGTTGAAGCGTACCGAGCGCCGGAGGAAAAATGCGCAATTGGATTTGGCTCGGACTCGGTTTATTGGCGTGCAACGGC
>SYKL01000191.1 GCA_005797785.1 Pseudomonadota bacterium
CGGGGGCAAAGAGGCGAGCAGCTGACCATGCCCACCCCCGGGGGTGCGGACCTGAGCCATCCGCAAAACAGCGGTAGATTGGCGGTATATTGCAAGTTCGTCCGCCGAGAGGCTTGGCGGAGTTTCGACGGCGTGAAAGGCGTCCCAGTCTTGTAGTTCATTGGCGAGGAGGGTTTCCGCGGACCGACCATCAACAAAGGATGAAACATGGCTCTCTAACGTATTTACCTGGTCACTCCAGGATAACAGCACGCCTCGTGTGGCGGATTTTCCGGGTTGCAGGCTTCCAAGCTCCCATTGATACCCCACGGCGACATCGTTGCCGCTGACGATGGAATCGCCGAGATCTTCGCCGTTGGAATGCCGAATCCATGGGTTTTGAGGATCCCCTGCGGGGGCCGCCGCACGCCCGGTGGGCGTGCTCAACGGATAATGAAGGACAGCATTGGAACTGCTGGTTTCTAAGATTCCGTTGCCGGACGCAGCCACCGATTCGCCGAAGCCATCGTCGGCGGCGGGCCGGGCGTTTTGAATGCTAAATAGATCTGAGGAAACGGGGGTATCGCCGTTATTTGTGACCGTGGCGGTGAAAACGAGGTCGCGCTCGCCACCTTCCGTAAACGGCGCCCAAATTCGAGTGGTGATCTCGATATCGTCAACCTCTTGACTAATTTCTAGGATGCCAGTGCCCTCCGCATAGCGAACGTTGGAGATGGGCACTTCGTTCAGCCAGTAGGAACCGGTCGGGGTTCGGATCCCCCAATAGGCGTCATAGAGACGATCTCTGGACTCGCTGTTGGAAGTGGGGTTTTTCGCCGGATGATCCATCCAGGTAGTGAGCGCCGCGAGGCCAACGTCGAAGGTGGCGGCGGTCCACCCATTGCTCGTTGGAAGCATGTTGAAACTAGGTAAAGCGGCGGGTGGGGCGGGCAAAGCCAACGGAGCTGCGGGGCAGGCTACTCCCAAATCGTCGTCGAACTCCAAAGGGACGGAGTCCTCCGAATCAACGGCGGGGGTGCCGTGGCATCCGATCAGGAGGCTCCCGGCGGAAATTACGAGGTGGCGCATCCGCTCGACATAACCGAGGTGGACTGTCCCTGGGAAGTGGTGGTCGCCGGGGACCTGTGGAAGACCGAGCCGGTGACCACTGTCGGAGCGCGACCGCATGTGCCGCGTTGGAGGATGATCGCGCGCAATGATCTTTGTGCGTGGCTCGGAAGGTGATAACGTGGACTTTGTTGGGTGGGAGATGCGATCCATGGTGCGCGTGCTGTTGTCATCTGCGGTGCTGTTGTCTTCGGCGTCGGCGCTGGCTCAAGATTTCCAGTTTACCGAGGACGCGACGACCTTATTCCGGGCGGGACCGAATACAGATACCAATCTGCTGATTCGGTATGGCATGGGACGACCATCTGTCGCCTATGACCCGGATAATTCAGAATATGTGATGATCTTGGAGGCTCGCCTCAATTCGGCGGCTGGTCATTACAACACAGCGAATTATGGAAGTTGTACCGGTGGTAGTGGGCAGATCTTTGGTATGGTCCGCCTTACCTCGCCGGACGGTTTCAACTGGACACCGGATGCACAGCCGGTGGTGGTACCCGAAGCGGGCACCTACTACGGATGTGTAGCAGCGCATCCCTACATCGTGTTCGACAACGATACCGATACGCTGCACATGTGGTTCAAGTCCGAGCAATCTACGGATCTTTGTACGGTCCTCGAACCCGATCCTGAATGGGGCTGCAACTACCGCAGCGGTATTGGCTATGCGTCGTCCGATGACTTCGGTCAAACTTGGACGTTCTCCGACGCTCCCGCGCTTGACGCGGCCGACATGAACTACGATTCGCGGTATTTGGCCTCGGGATATCCGTCGGTCGTCATCATGGACGATGTTTGGTACTTGTTGGTGTCGCGCATCGATTCCTTGTCGTTCAACGCGGATTTGATTCTCGCTGAGTCGTATGATTTTGGCGACAGCTGGACGGTGAACACGACTCCTGCGTTGGCGGCGGGATTTGAGTCGGATTGGGTTAACGACGAGGTGATCAGCCCGTCGATGTTCTGTGATCCGGATGGTGTGGACTTCTCGATGTTCTTCGGCGGCCGCACGTTGGACGAGACGCCATCGGACAGCTCCGATCCGAACAATGAAATCAACGGTGTTGGCTTTGCGGCATCGTTTGAGTTGTCGCAGTGGTACCTTTCGCTGTACTCGCCCTACTTTGATTGGGAAGTAGCGACGGAATCCTACTGGCCGCATTTCACGGTGCTTCGCGCCGGTGGCGAGTACATCATCTACCACACCGAGCGCATTCAGGAAGGCACGGATACCCAGCCTTATGCCCACATGCGTATGGCCTATACCGATCCAGCGTGGGATCCGGATCTGATCGATCCGCGGATTTGTAACACTCCTATCGTCATTCCTCCCGATACCGATGTGCCGGACACGGACACGGATGTGGTCGACACGGATACGGACGTGCTCGACACGGACACGGATATTGTCGATACCGATACGGATATCGTCGATACGGACACGGACGTGGTGGACACGGATACGGACGTGGTGGATACAGACACGGACGTTGTCGATACGGACACCGACGTCGTCGATACGGACACCGATGTCGACACCGATACCGGAGTTGTGGAGACGGATACCGATGCGGTTGTCGAAACGGACACCGATGTCGTCGATACCGACGATACGGGTCCGACCCAGCAGCCGTCGGCCGCTGGTGGCGGCGGTGGTTGCTGCAAACGCAAGCCGGACGCTCAAGGCGCCTGGATTCTTCTGCCGTTCCTTCCGTTGGTTCTTCGTCGCCGCCGCGACTCCAAATAGTCAACGAGTTGACTATTTGAGTATCCTTCGGGCTGCGAACAGCGCGGGATAACCAGCGAGGTAGCGCCATCGTTGTGCGCCCCGCTGAAGATCCAGGCCGAGGAGATACAATTCCCAACCCTCGGGTTGGCCGACGAGCGCGCGCGAAGTGCTCCGAAGCGCCTTAGCGAGCAACTCACGTCGGAGGTTCGGATCCCCAGGATAAGCGCTTTTCGCTTCTCTTTCGAGCAGCCAGCGCATCCCGGCCGCGGTGTGTTGGGGGTCGAGCGTGCGTTGATCCGGAGGGGAGCCGGTGTGAAACAGGGAAGGGCTCTCGACGACCAAACAAGGCCGGTCGCCCAGTCTGAGCGCGAGGTCCAGATCTTCGGCGTTGGTGTAGGTGTCTGCAAAGCCACCGACGTCTTGAAGCAGCGAGCGTCGAACGAGGAAACAACCGGATTGAAGGGGAAGCTCCTCCTGTGCAGCCTCCAGGAGCGAAGCCCATGAACGGGTGTTGAACTCGCGTGAGCGTGCGTTTGACCGAATCAAAATGAGGTCGTGCTCGCGAATCAACCGATGGGCGAGAACCTTGGCCTCCTTGGTGAATTGATCGTCGCTGTCCAGAAACCATACGAAATCGCCGCTGGCATGGGCGATCCCGAGATTTCGGGCTGCCGCTGGGCCGCGGTGGGGCGCAAAATGCCATTGAACATTTGGAAACTCACGAATCCGTTCAGCGGTGTGGTCGGTGGAGCCGTCGTCCACCACCAGGACTTCGTGAAACCCTGCAGCGGACCGAATCGCTTCGGGGAGCCAGTCTGCACGGTTCCAGGTGGGAATAACGACCGATATTTTCGGCGCTTTAGTGGACATAGCCCAAGCGCTCCAGCTGTTGTCGGAGATCGTTGTCCAGGGCGGACGGCTCCGCGGTGGTAGCCGGAGGGAGTTCCGACGAGAGTGAATTTGGCCCCGGGATCGGCTGTCGCTCCTTGGGATCGGCATCGAGATCGTAGAGCTCGTCCCCCCACTTCGTTCGAATCAGTTTCCACTTTCCAATGCGAACGGCGGTTTTCTCGGTTCCTACGCGGGTGAATTGGGAGCGCGCGGGTTCGTTCGCCGGGCCTGGTACGCCTGTGAGCTCCGTGAGTGTACGTTGACTGGGGATCCCAGCCAAGGTGAGCAGCGCGCCGGAGATGTCCCGCGACTGCACAGGGCGTTCGACCACACCGGACGGAATTCCAGGGCCAACGACGATCAACGGCACGCGAAGCAGCTCTTGGTATTGGGTGTGGCCGTGACGGGTACCCTCGGGCCAACGATCTTCGGGATACGCGCCGGGTCGATCCCCGAGATCCTCGCCATGATCGGCCGTGAAGATCACGGTGGCACCCGCCACGGTGTCGAAAAGGCGCGCCAATTCTGCATCGACAAAATGCACTTCGGCGTCGTAGTCATCGACCAAGGCGGACTCACCCGAGAACTGTGCCCGATGCTCCGCGGGGGGGATCAGAGGCTTGTGCGGGTCCATGAGGTGGAGAACGAGAAACCGAGGTCCACCCTCGGATGCACTCCACCACGAGATGGCCTTGTCGACCATTTCATCCGCCGGGCGGTAGGCGCGCCACCGCAGAAACGGCACCCCGAGCGCGTCGAAAGGTTCGGCGATCAGCACGGCGCGGGAACCAAGCGCATCATCGTAATGATCAAACCCTTGATGTAGACCAAACGGACGTCGCAGATAGCCGTTGGTGGTGAGGGCCATGGTTCGATAACCGGCTTTGGAGAGCACTTCGGCCACGGTGGTGTGGTCGTTTGTAAGTGGAGACTCGGTATTGCCTTCACCGGTGCTCACTCCTGCACCGTGTTGGTAAGGTTCGAGGCCGGTAAAAATGGATGCTACGGACGGCAGCGTCCAAGAGGCGCTGCTCTGAGCTTGATCGAAACGAAGGCCGTGGCTTGCCCAGGCATCGAGAGTTGGTGAGGTGGATCGTCCATAACCATAAGTACCCAAATGGTCGGCGCGGAGGGTGTCGACAAGGACCAGCACCAGATCTGGTCTAGAAGACGCGTGAGCCGGCGTTGGCAGGGGATCTTGCACCAACGCTCGCATTGCCGCCCAGAGAGGCAGCATGAGGTAGGCCAAAGAAGCGGCCCAGGTGGGCTTTTGGGGGAACTTTCGCTGTATGAGTTCATAGCCTGCAAAACCGAGCGCCAATGCGAGAGCGAGGCATGCGGAGACAACGAACGGGAGGGGGCGACTCACGACGAGAAATGCCGTTAGCGCGATCCAAACCGCGTTGGGTTCAAGGTCCTTACGCCAATGGGCTAGGCCCCAAAGTAAAGGTGGAACCAAGACGAATGGCAGCCAGCCTGGCAGGCCAAGGGGAATTCCGACAAAAGAGAGCCTTCCAGCTACCACAAACCCGAGTACGCCCCAAGGGGCGCTTCGATGTACTGCTGCGGCCGCGGCAGGAGGGAGGAGGTACCAGGGGGAGATCCACAGCAATTTGGAGAGTGGGAGAGGGTTTCCAAGCGCCAGGTTCACGACGTCTTCGGTGAACAGCGCGAACAACCCGAGCATCCCGCCGTGGACCAGTCTATTTAGTAAAGTATGTTGACTAGTTGCCAACGAGCACCCGTGCCCCCGCTCCTAAGGATACGGCGTTTGCAATGGCGTTTCGGGTGAATTGAATGCCCGCCTCTACAGCCGCTGTGAGCCCTGTTCCTCGGCCGAGCTGTGCGGCGATCGCGGAAGCAAGCGTGCAACCGGTCCCATGGACGGGCGGGCCGGGAATGCGCCGGCCGACGAAGTCGCGCACCTCGGCGGAAAAAAACAGGCGATCAACGACGGAATCGCCGGGCTCGTCCCCCCCGGTGATCAGGACGGCGCAGGGTTGGCGGGCTGCCCATGCTTCGGGCGCCCCTCCGCTGAGAATTTCCGCTTCTCGCCGATTTGGTGTGATCAAGGTGCACAGCGGGAAAAGCCTCTCAAAACCATCGCTCACGCTCAGGGTGGGGCCTGCGGAGGCTCGCAGCACCGGATCAAACACTACTGGAGCTTGGAAGGCGGGCAGAAAATGCGCCACGACTGCGGCATTTTCGGCGGTGCTCAACATTCCAATCTTGACCACCCCTACGTGAAAGTCATCCAAGATCGCCTGCAATTGTTCGGAAAGAAGGTCCGGCCCCACCGGGTGAACCCGGACGACCTGGGCGCTGTTTTGGGCGGTTATCGCGGTTATCGCGGTGGCGCAGAACCAGCCGTGTGCTTGGAATACCCGTTGATCGGCTTGAATTCCGGCACCACCTCCAGAATCGGAGCCGGCGATGCTTAGCGCAATGCGGGGTTTATCCGTGTTCATCGTGGCCATCGATCCTACGGATCAATACCACGCGGCCGACCAGGGCGTCGTCCACTTCCACGGCGGGAGGTGAGGTCTCGATGCGATCGCCCACTCCTTGAATGACCATCACTCCTTCCGGAGTTCGAACAAAGCCTTTGGCACGGATCACTTGTGCAGTTCGAATGCGGTCGATCACTGCGTTCAGATCCACCACACCGGGAAACGCAAGTTCTTCTGTAATAAACCGCTCGTGGGAATGTGCATGGACCTCGGCATGCGCATCCCGCCGCTCCAGGTCCGCACCCACAAAGAGGTCGTCCATGCCGATCTTGGAGTGAAGGGTACGGAAAATGGGCCGCTCGCCGACCCATTCGCGCAGCTTGGCTTCCCCTTGATCCAATTCCGCTGCGCCGACCAGATCGCTCTTGTTCAACAGCACGCGATCGGCGGCTTCAATCTGGGAAATGAAGGTTTCGTCCAGCTCTCCGTGCAAGAGGCGCTCGGCGTCCACCACGACCACGACCTGTTCCTCGGACACCAGATCCCGGATCGGCGGCCGCCAAAATTGGATGAGAATCTCGCCCGGAAGTGCCACTCCGGAAGTTTCGAGCACCAAGCGATCCGGCCGGGCCTGCTGAACGATCAGCTCGACTGTCTCGGAAAGGGCGTCCGAAAGCCGACAACACACGCATCCGCCGTCGAGTTCGACAAATCCCTCCGAACCAGCGTCCAACAACGCCCGATCGATACCGGTATCTCCAAACTCATTTGAAATGATCGCGAGCCGGATGCCGCGCTTTTGCGCTTCGGCCAACAGGTGACCGACGAGGGTGGTTTTTCCGGAACCGAGGTAGCCGGAAACGATGAGCGCGGGAATCGACATGGTAAATCACTTTACTAGTTGGTGCGCGTGAGTGTCTGTTACAGCTTAGCTTTCATCTTGCTGGCCTTGCCGATCTGCCAACGAAGGGCGCCGCCGAAGGAAAAGCCGAGGGATTTGAGTTCACCGTTTCCGACCGAGCCCATGACGGGCGGCGGGTCCATCAAGCCGACATAGATGGGTTTGGCGGTGGAATCGGTGATGCTTAGGCTTTGGTAGGGAGCAATGGAGCCGTAGGCGTCGATGACCAGCTGATCGTCGATCAGGTGAACGCTCGTTCCTGCGGAGGCGACTACCTTTTTGGTGTCCACCAAGGCCACAGTGACGCCGGAGGACGGCAGCGAACTGCTTTCGTACATGGCACCGGCCCGAACTTCTACCATCGGGTGAACCTGGTATTCCCCGCCGAGACGGACCGACCAAGAATCATTAAATCCCGCCGGAAGCGAGATGGTTTCAGGCACCTGGCTTAGCTCCGACCCATCGGAAGTTGTGAGGGTGACGTCGATGTCCGTGACCTCGATCGACTTCAGCGAACTCCAGGCTTCATAGATAAAGTCTGCTTCAACCTCAAGTTGAGGTACCGGCCGGACCGCGACGCCGCTCTTGATGAAGGTGGGCATATCGAGGGCTAGGGAAATGTCGTCGTCGGTCCATACTTCGTGATCGAGAATGGCGGTCAGGCCGTTTTTCGAGAAGTCGAGCGAGCCTTCTCCTTTCGCTCGAAACTTCACTTGTGGCTGGTAGCAGAAGCCGATCGAAAGTTGGGGGATGGGCTCCACCAACAGGCCCACATTGAAGCTTGGCGTAAACTTGTCCCAAACGGTAGCTCGCACGCCCACATCACCGGAGGGGTTTTCGTTCGGCGCGGTGGTCACCACCAGATCTTCCTGGACTCGAAGAATCTGCCACTGAAAGCTGGCTCCGATCGTCACATATTTGATCGGCTGAACGGCGACCGACGGCCCGACCTGGAAGTTGAAGATGCCCGTTTCGACAATGGTGAAACGTTGTGGCCCTTCAGGATCAAATCGGTACTTGGGGGCGAACCCCGATGTCATGCCAAAGCCAACGGCGACCATCTTGTGGACGGGGGCCACGAACCCGAACTCTGGGATGGCGAACAGACCACCTTCATTCTTAACCGTGGGGTAGTCGAATTCGTGAAGTGCATCCTCATTTTCTTCGGTGCTGGGATCGTCGCCGGTGGCATGGCGCGTAAAATCCACGGTCTGTCCGACGCCGCTCATGCCTACATTGATGGTGGGGCGCTTGATCCGGATTAAACCTGCGGGATTGTAGTACTGAGCAAATTGGGTGTCGGCCCCCGCCACGAACGCGCCTCCGCGCCCCGCTGCCACCACGCCCGAGTCTGCAAAGTAAAAGCCACCAGCAAAGGCTTGGAAAGGAGCCAACAGCAAAACGAACGGGGCGAGTTTCAAGGGACCTCCGGCCCGGGATTCTAGCGCAACTCCGCCGAGGCCGCGCGTTTTGTGTATGAACTGAATGGGCGTTCACTCATTCTCGAAGAAGCACATTCAACGTGAATCTGAGCCGCTTGAGCGAACGACCCAACAGGTTCTGGTGAATGTTCGTGCGCAACACCTTGAGCACGCGGCGCTCCAGGTGGTGGCGATCCCACTTTTTGGCTCGGTTTTGGGCCGCGGCGGCTTGCTCCGGCGAAACCGCTTCGATCGGTGCCCACAGCGAAGCGCGATCAAAGCCCCAGATGGCGAGATCTTCGTCGGAAATCGCCGCCGCCATCTTCTGCAAAAGTGCGATTCGTGCTGGATGGTGGGCGACCTTGTTGGCCCATTTGTCGACCGATTCGGTGGTGGGGCGTTGGTGTCGTTCCACGCCGGTGGGATCGCCGAATCCCTTAGTATCCAGCGACTTTTTCCCGTAGTCGATC
>SYKL01000192.1 GCA_005797785.1 Pseudomonadota bacterium
GGTTCGGTTCACTCCCCTGGGCATGTATGTGGCCGGCGATGTCACCGACGATCGCGTGATGACCCCCGAAAAGGCGACCGACATCAACACCGACCACCCCGAAATCTGGCTTTCGTTGCCGCGGGTAGCGTTTCCTGAAATCGGCTTCGGCAACCAATTCGGTCAGGTCGAGATTGGCACGCCCGAAGAATGCGACAACGAGACCATCGGCCTCGAAGATGCGACCGCCTGCAAAGCGTGGCGCCAAACGCAGGTGCGCCACCGCCGCAAGCTCGATCGCATGTTCACCCGGCAGTGGGCGGTGTTTCCGCAGGTGCAGGAGCTGTGGGCGGTCGACGGCGGGGCGGAGGTGCCGAACGTCAGCGGGCTCGGATCTTCCAAGTCCATTCTGGTCGAACACGGCCAAGGCTACCGCTTCGAAGCGTTCTTTGCACTCGACGCCTTTCCTGCGACCACCGGAACCGAAATCCGCGAAGTGTCGGTGCTGGTCGACTTTGTCGACAACGACGAGGGCACCGACAAACAGGAGAGCTTCCTTTCTTCCGCGAAAGGCCGAAAGTTTGGCGACCCGAGCACCTTCGACCACTGGAAGTTGCCGACGCCCATTGCGTTTGGCTCCGCTGAGGCCGGACCGCTGACCGCCGCGTTGATCGGTTCGTTTGCAGGGATCTCCAACGCCAAACCGGACAACGCCGGACTGTTTCCTCAAATGGTACGATTCCCCGCGCAACCGCTCGACGGTTTCCTGTTCATCAACGAACCGATCGGCTACCAATACCAACCGACCGAGCCAAGCCCCTCCGTGATCCCCGTTGATCTTCGGCCAAAACGCCTCGCCACCTTCGGTGAATTGACCATCGAGCTCGGACCGGCGTCCTCCAGCCTGTTTACGACCAACTTCCTGTACACCCGCAAGGGCGACCAGATCGTGGACATTCAGCCCCTCGGGCGGGACACTCCCGCAAAAGGCGGCATGGTCGGCAAGGTCTGGCGCGGGATCTTCCGCGACGAGGGCACACAGAGCGCCCTCGGAACCGGCGCTTGTGGCGCCTGCTCGGTCGATTATGTGGGGATTGCCGACGTGACCGCCGAAGGCAAGATCGCCGTTCAATACTTGGAGTTCGCTTACGACCGGAGTTTCTCCGAAGGCGGGTATTTCGAGGATGTAGTGTTCGCGGTGGCCAACGACCTGAGTTCGATCTCGTGGACCGGAATGTTCGACAAAATCGGTGAAGGCGGGGACTCCACCGTGCTTCCTGTGACCGAAACCTGGGGACCGGGCCCGGACGGAGAGTGGGTATTTCGGGGCGCGCCGGTGAAGTAAAGGGGGTTGGTAACCACCCCCTAAATCTACTTCGAAACATTACCACAGCTGATCGGACGATCGGACGTGATGAGGTTTAGTGTCGCGGCGCTGTATTTCCCCCCGCCGAGAGCATCCTGCTGAAAGATCCCATCGTACATGGTGCAAGCTCCGCCCGCCGATTGGACGGCCACCGTGCCGCGAATGGTGCGCGAAACAATGGCGTTCCACTCATCGTGGAAGTATGTCCAATCGGACTCCAGAATCACCGCTCTCAGGGTTTTCTCCTCCCAGCCCGCCTCCGAATAGGCCTTCATCATCTGCGCTGAAAGAGCCGCATCGGTTTTTTTGGCCTTCGGCATGCGCTGTTTGGACGTATAGACCTCACGCAGCGTCGCAACCGCCGCACGCAGTGCCTCTGTATCGGAGGTGTCGACACGGATCGCTGAGGCGGGAGGGTCAAACCTGCCTGTCGTCCGGCCCCCATCGCGTGGATCGGATGCAAGAATTCGGATCTCAAGCTCGTGAACCCGTGGTGGCAGCTGCAGGAGCATCTCCCCCATTTTCAGAGCCAATGCGGCATCCGCCGGACTGTTCACATCGGCCGGCCAAAGCTCGACCGCGTACGCCGTCGCCCCGGCTGCAGCAACGTCGATCGTCCGGTGCGAGTGACCGATGGCTTGGCTGCTCCCGCTCCCAGGATCGAAAACGGCGACCTCCATTCTCGCATCTCCACCAGGGTTTCCCGCCATGTCGTTCAACGAACCCATAAAATAGCCGACGGCGTACATCGGTTCGCCCGCCCGCCAGCTCGTGGCGATCCGGTCCGCGCTCTCCTTGCCCGGGGCTGTCGGTACGGAAAACAGCACCACCTGACCCAAATGCTCGGCATGAAATGGCCCAGACAGGGATTTCTCCCATGCCGCCATCGCCTCGCCTCGCCTCGCCTCGGCGCTCACCAGCGCTGCCGCCATTTCTTCGTTGCCAGAATCAAGTGAGGTGCCGACCTGAGCAAGAGCGACCGCCATTTCTGCTTCCTTGACCGCTCCCACCAGGTCGCCGTCCTGCTGAAGTCGCCAGACGCCATCCAGGACCTTTGGAATTTCCCCCGCCAAATAACTAGCATACTCAGCGATACGTCCAAGGGCCGCATCCCACTTCTCCACCGAGTCACCGCACGCTTGGTCGCCGCGCTTCGACTGGTCGATCTTCTCCCACACCTGCGCGTACTTCTCCATTCCAGTGGTGGAGGGGAGTTTTAATACCTTGTCGCGCGAGTTCACGCTTTGCGACAGCGCTCCAGGTTCGGTGGTGACGTCATCGAGCGCGATATTGATCCAATGGGCGGCGTCGCTGCACTTGTCGGCCAAATCGTCTGCACCATCGGTCTCCACCGCCTCCTCCTCAGTCGTTTCCTTCGACGCACCGAATTTGGGCAACTTCAGCTTCCCCGCCTGGGCGTCTTCGGCGGCAACGGCAAACAGCAGCATCGCAACAAGTGGTAGAAGTTTCAACATTCCTCCTTTTCTCCGCTGCTCAAGAGCGTAGAGAGGCTGCGAGCACGCGTCAATCCCAGATCGCTTAGCACCCACCGATCGGCTGGCGACCTGATTCGGTGGGTGATTGCACGCGGCACGACTGGGGAGAACGTTGCGCAACAGCTCTTGTTCACCTCGACGCCATTCGGCCGGGCCCAAAGGGAAGTAGGCCCGATCGTACACGGGATTTGATCCCCAAGGTCCAAGACCCGAGACCTCACCAAGCCACACGACCTCACCGGCCAGCAACCTCTCCGAAAATGCGATACGCCTTCCCCGTTGGAGGCCGCATGTGGTGGTTTGCGCTGCTCGCTTGTACCAAACCGGAGGCGGGCGTTCCCGACGAAAACGCGTGGTCTGGCGAGGTCGAATTGACCGAAACCACGACCATTGCCGCGGGCACCACCCTCACCGTCGCCCCTGGCACCACGGTCACCCTGGGCGCGGACGTCTCCCTCATCGTCGAAGGCGAGCTTCTCGCTCAAGGAACCGCGGAAGCGCCGATCGTGTTCACCGGCGATCCGGCGGCGCGCTGGGGATCGATCGTGCTTGCACCAGGATCGGTCGATGCGACCTTTGAGGAGGTCGATACCTACGTTTCCGGATCGATCCTCGAGCACGCCATCGTCGAATACGCCACCCGCGGCACCCTGGTCGATGGCGCATCCCCCTATTTGCATGCGGTCACCTTCCGAAACAACGAACTCCCCGGTTCGATCGACACGATCGGCGGCGCCGGGTTGTTGATCCGCGATGGATCCACCGCGAGGGTGCGCGAATGCCGATTCGAAGACAATGTGGCAGTACCGTTTACTTTCGGCGGCGGCATGTACGTCGACCATTCGGATCCGATCCTGCAAGACAATGTATTCCTGCGCAATTCTTCCGTGTACGGAGCCGGGCTTTCGACGGATTACATGGCTTCTCCGATCGTCGGCAACACCTTCCAAGAAAATGAAACCGTCTCCGAAGGTGGCGGATTTAGCCTCGTTTCCACGGTATCCGCCGTTCTCAACAATGCCGCGCTCGACAACCACGCCGGCAAAGACGGCGCCGGAATGCACATCTGCGTGACCTGCAATCCGCACGCGGCGCCTTTTCTGTTCGACAATGTGGTCACCGGAAATGTGTCGGACGACCCCAATCCAAGCGAAGGTGCTGCCGGCGTTGGCGCGGCCTATTTGGGTGCGATGCAGCACAACGACATCTACGGCAACTTCCGCGAGGGCGAGCCCTCCGACTTCGGCTGGTTCCATCCGTTGGTCGAACAGTGGCCGGATTGGGCCGCCAATCCCGTGGTTTCCGACACCTGGTGGGGAACCACCGACGAAGAAGCCATCTCAGCGGCCGTCTGGGATGGCACGGACAGCGCCGACTTTGGGTTGGTTTCGGTGGATCCGGTGCGAACCGATCCGCTGGAAGATCCCCTCCCCCGCGCGATCATCGCCAGCCGACGCCAACACTATCAGGATGCAGGAGACGCGATCCCCGTGTTCCTCACCCTGTACAATCCGGGCGCCGCGCGAACGGTCACGCTCGAAATCACCCTCAATGGGGCTCCGTTTACGGGTGCCATCGAATACCCAGGGGCCACCGCCGACGAGGGCGCTTGGACGTTCACGATGCCGGAAAATTCGGTGTGGTTTGCGACCATCGACGAGACGTCCTACGACGGCTCCTCCCTCGACGAAGTGGTCTGGGAAGCCCGATTGTCCGATGCTGACGGGGAGATCGGCGTTCCGGTGGAAGCGCGCTACTTCACCGCGCCCGCGGAGGACGGCTCTTGAGAGCACTGTTACTAAGCCTGCTTTTGGCATGCGCCGGGGAGCAGCCTCCCGATGAGGAGATCGCGTGTTCGACGGAGCCCACAGGGCTCGCGGTGGGCACGGTGGTGGAAGATCTCGCGTTCCAGGATTGCGACGGCTCCGAGGTCGGTTTCCGCGATCTGTGCGGGCGCCCGACCCTGGTGATGAATTGGTACGGCTGGTGTCCACCCTGCGAGAGCCATGCGGCCCTCGCCCGAGAATTGGCGGCGGAGTATCCGGAGCTTCAGTCGGTGATCGTGCTCAACGAAGATCCGCTAAATGCACCCGCCGATCCCGAATTGTGCGAGTTGTATGTGGACACCTACCCTTCGGACGCGAAGGTGTGGATCGATCCGGAGGATCATTTGGAGATCTACGGCACCACCGATCTCGTGCTGGTGATCGACCGGGATGGAACGCTGTTGTTTTACCGCGACTCGGCGACGGATGACGCGATCCGGGAGGCGGTCGCCGGGGCGGTCGCTCGCTGAGGACGATTTACGCCGCTCATGCGGTGATTACAATCACAACTCTGCGAACGGAATCGCTTTGCGGTATATACCGCGCCGTGGGGTGGCCTTTGTCGGAACTACGCACCGGATTTGCAAGAACGGACGACGGTATTCAGCTGTACTGGAAGGCCATGGGCGATCCTTCGGCGCCCACGCTGGTGTGTTGCAATGGCGTCGGCGTGTCGACCTTCTTCTGGAAGTACATCGCCCAACACTACAAAGGTCGGTTCAATGTGGTGTTGTGGGACTACCGTGGCCATGGGCTGTCGTCGATGCCGGTGGACGTCGCTCGCGCCGATCTCACCATCGAACGAAATGCCAAGGATCTCGAAGCGGTTCTTCAGAATGTCGGCGGCGGGGCCCACCAGCCGGTGATCCTGCTCGGCCATTCCATGGGTTGCCAGGTCATTCTCGAGTACGCCAAGCAGTTCCCCACCCGGGTACGGGCGATCATCCCGATGTTCGGCACCTTTGGGAAGCCGCTCGATACCATGCTCAATACGAAGTATTTCCGGCCGGTGTTCGGCGTCATCCAAAAGGTGGCCGCCGCGGGCGGAAAAGCGGGCATGCGCATGATGCGCCCTTTGTACGCTTCTCCCTTTGCATTCACGATCGGCACCCGCACCGGGTTGGTGGACCGCTATTACGCCGGTCGGGCGGACGTTCAAAACTACCTGGACCACCTCAACCACATGGATCCGCGGGTGTTTTTGCGAATGGTCGCTCAAATGGCCGACCACGACATGGAGAGCTTCCTCCCCCAGATCACCGCCCCGACCCTGGTGATCGCCGCCGAAAAGGACTTGTTCACTCCCTTGCACCGCAGCCAGACCATGGCCAGGTTGATCCCGCATTCTGAGCTGATCATCCTGCCCGAGGGCAGCCATGCCGCGATCGTGGAGCATCCGGAGACCATCAACCTGCGGATCGATCGCTTTCTGGAGCAGCGGGTATTTCCCGCCGTGAAGCAGGCTTCGGCAGGCTAGCAGATTACCGGCACGGCACGATGCTCAACGCACGCGGTCGCCATCGCCCACAGCGCGCCCAAATGATTCGTTCGCAGAGCGCGCTTTCGGCAAGACGGTCGTAGCGCAAGTGCAGCTAGGGTCCGTTGTTTTCCACGGTAACGGTCCCGAATATGGTGTCAATCGCATCGATCAACGCCTGAGCTGCAGCGGACGGAAGCATCGGATTGTTGGACACATTCACCCCACCGCCGACGGAGGTTACCCCGTGCAGACCTTCCACATTCGCGAGCTGCCCATTGTAGCGCAGGTTCAGCGGCCCATCGATTTGGGTGAGGCTCGCCAAACCGTCCACTTCGGCCAGCTTGTGGTTGTACCCAAGGTACAGTTCGCCGCCGAGGTGGGTGAGGCCGGCTAGTCCGTCCACATTTGTCAACGCGGCGTTGGAGTAGATGTCCAAGTCCGCAGGAAGCGTGTGGATTCCGGCCAACCCATCGATGTTCGTTAACGCTGGGTTATGGGAAACGTCCACTGCGACAACATCGACAACTTCGGGGTCAATGTTTGCCAACAGCGCGCCACCGATGTCCGTGACCGGGGCCAGCCCATCGATGTTCGTCAATGCGGGATTATAGGTAACCGCCACGTACCCATCGACGGTCCTAAGCGATGTCAAGCCGTCGATGTTCGTTAGCGTGTTGTTCGAAGTGATCACGAGGCCCCAACCGACAAACGTAAGGGCCGAGAGTCCCTGAACATCCGTCAAATGCTCATTGCCGCCGATTTCGAGCGTGCCCTCCACAGCGAATATGCACCCCAGTCCATCCAGATTCGTGGCGTCGGTACTGTCTAACAGGACGCTATCGACATGGGTGGAGCACGACACGCCCACAAAAGAATCACAAAAAGAGTCAATCTCCGCCTGAAAATCAAGGTCCACGTCCCCACCCTGCGGCCCCCAAACATGAAGGTTGGCATCGGCGTCATCGCAATCGGCGTCCGCCACATAGCCATCCCCATCCCCATCCAACCCTTCGACGTCGGTGTCCGCCAAAGGGGTTTCGGTGGCTGCATTTTCCTCGTGGGTTGCCGGCGTACACGCCGAAACGACCACCAATACCTCAAACATCGGCGCGCGCATGAGCACCCCCTGCGCGCCCCTGAACGTCCCAGGATCGTCTTGCTTTCACACTATCGTTCAGCGGCAACCACCAACCGCTCAAACCTTCGTTCGATCGCCTGCTCAAACTCCCTTTGCAACGGACCTGGCACCGCGATCGGCCACATCCACTCGACCGTCGCCCTGAGCATGCCCGCATCCACCGCGATCACCGCCGAAAAACTGGAGATATCGCCTTCGATCAATGTCCACTCGATCCCAAGCGCCTGCCGCTCCCCGCGCGCGTGGATTCGCCACGGCCGCGGTAACGGGCCTCCGACCTCCACTTCCAGTCCAGAGCTGCACGGTACCCCCAGCACCAAGGTCCACAGGGCCGACTCCTGCAATCGCTCGGGCAGGATCGAACTTTCGACGGTGAACACCTTTTTCATGTTGCACCCTCCTTTCGGAATTGCAGCAATTCCGACGGCAATTTCCGCAGCCGCCCCTCTCGGTCCATACACGCCAATCGACAAGCGCCTTGACCAATTAGCACGTCCTCGCGGTAAACCTCGCAGCCCACCAGGATCGACGTGCGACCGATTTCATGACCCCAGGTCAGGATCCGCAACCAATCGTCAAACCGCGCTGGTGCGCGATAACGCCACCACTGCTCGACGATCGGCATCAAAATGCCGCTCTCAAACAAGGGGCCGTAGGGGATCCCCAAATGGCGCATCAACTCAGAGCGCCCCAGCTCAAACAGTCGGAGATAATTGGCATAATACACGATGCCCATCGCATCGGTATCGCCAAAAATCACGCGGTAGCCGGTCTCGCACTGAACCGCATCGGAAGGTCGCTCAAGTACCGGCGTGCGAAGCAATCTACTTCCGCTTGCGGCGGCGACGGCGACGTTTCTGGGCGTTGGCGGCCCCTCCTGCGTCGGGCAGCGGACATGGCGCAGAGACCATGTCCTCCCAGCGATCGCGCAGGCTCCGTCCGATGTCTCCGAATTGTCCGCGACGAAGCGTCGGATCCTCTTCCAAGATCGCATGCGCTTCCTCGCGCGCCCACAGCAGCAGATCTCGGTCGCCGGTGGGATCCAGCCACCGAAGCCGCGTTCCGCCCGCCACATCCCGCGCCAGCCAACGCTCCAAGCCCGTTTGCTGAACTTCCAGCTCGGCGATCGCCCAATCGTCCGCTTCGGCGGCCACTCGCTGCACCCGGCCCAAACCCTCGGGATCTGGCGATTCTCCGACAATCCACAAGGCTTGGCCGGGAACATTTCCGTTGCGCACCCGACCGCGAAGCCGCTGCATTCGGGTCAGATCCAGGCGATCGGCCTGCTCCACCACCAACACCGACGCCGCCGAAATGGGCGGAGTATCCTCGATCGGAGCGGTGCACACCAACACCTGCGCCCGGCGGTGGACCAGATCGTCGTAGGAGCGCTGACGCTCCTCGCGCGACATCGCGCCGTGGAACAACGCAATCTTGCGCCCGGGGAACATCTCCTCCTCAAACCGATGGAGAAGCTGGCGTCCATCCTTGAGTTCCACAACATCGGTCGGCGCGAGCGGATCCTCTCCCCTCACTTTCACGGTCGGAAACACCACATAGACCTGACGACCGCTGTCGATCGCTTCATTGGCCCGCTGATAGGCGGCATCCCGCGACGACTCCTGGAAGATCTCCGATTGAACGGAACTTGACGCCGGCGTCTCGATCACCGAAAGGTCGTGATCCCCGAAGGCCGACAACAAAACCGCAGTGGGAACGGGCGTTTGACTGACCACCAACAGATCAGGCCGCGGCGCCCGCAGACCCGCCACCTTCAACGACGCGGTGCCGAAGGCGGTGCGCTCATGCGCAACCACCAGCCCCAAGCGTCGGAATTCGATGTCTCGATCGAGCAGATCGAGCCCCCCGACGAGCACGTGCACTTCGCCGCGGCGGATCGCATCGCGCTGGGCCCGAACCGGATCCCCGGTTACCAATCGAGCGACAATGCCGACTTCGCGTAAATAGGCTTCGATGAACTGAAATTCGCGCTCGGCGGTGGCCACATCCGGCGCACACCACAACACCTGGCTCTTGTTTTCGGCGATCACCACCGCCGACAACAGGGCGACCACCCATTCCCCCGCGCCGGCCTGGCCCGTCAGCAGGCGAAGCATCGGCGCATTGGAACGGAGGTCTCGTTTGATGTCTTCAAACGCCAACTGCTGCGAGTCATTTAGAGTGATGTCCGCGATCTGGCACAACCGCGCCACCAACGCGTGCGAAATCCCATGGGCGATGCCGCGTTCGCGCCCGGTCTGGAAGCGTGGGGTGGCAAGCCCCAACTGCAGAATCAACGCCTCATCAAACGCCAACCGTCGGCGGGCCTGCGGGCGCTGTGAACCGCGCAAGTGGCTATCGCGAAGCGACTCCGCAAAACCCGGCAATCCAAGCCTGGCGAGACGCAATGGCGGCATCGGATCGCGCACCCGATCCAACTCCGGCAAAAACTTGCGGATCAACGACCGAACCGTGGACTCGTCGACGCCTTCGATTCCGTATTTCGGCAACACCACGGAATTTCCGTCGGCAGTCGCGATTTCAGCGTTCCGAAGGACCGGATCAGCGTCGGTCGACAGCTCGCCGACCAACACCACGCGCGCCTCGGGAGCGAGCGCCTCCGCGATCGCGAGAGTGGATCCCCCGACCCAGCTCGCCGTCAACGGACCCATCCCCTGCACAATCACCCGCAATTCGGAAGCTTGTCCCGGGCGAATCCAGGTAGCGCGACGCCGCACGCGACCGCTAACTGCCACTCGGCCCGCCGGCACGTCCCGACCGGCTCCGTAAACCGGTCGTAGAACCTCCTCTCCTTGAGGCGCCAACTGAAGCAGATCGGCGACGGTTTCGACGCCCTCCTCAGCCAATGCGGACAATACCTCGGAGGAAGCATCTTCCAACCCCAGGTTGCGACCGGTCTGGCCAGGCTCACCGAGGCGGAACCGGCGCTCGAATTGGCCATCCTCCACCAACAGCTCATCGTCGTCAAACTCAAGTTCCAGCTCGAGAACCGCCGGCTCTTCCACCGACTCCAACTCGATCGGAGGCGTCGGCCGGGTGCGATCGGGCGGTCGAAGCTTCGTTTCGATGGGAAGGCCAAGCTGGGCGTCCAGACGCGCCACGCCCTGATACAGTTCTTCCAACCGGCGCTTACGCTCCGCCCACTCCGCCGCGTCAAAGCCGTCGAGCAGGCCGACCAGCGCCTTCACCTCATCGAGAGTCGCTTCCGGAAATTCCAACCCGAGAACCGGCCGAATCCACCGTCCGCCATTGGTTTCAAAATAACGGATCTGGGGCCCGTGGGTCTCCAGATCGCGCATCGCGAACGCCAACACCCGCCGCAACGGCCGCAATGCGCGGTCGAGCTCCAGAACCGGAACATCCGGCGCAGGCCAAACCTTGTCCAAACCGGCAGAAAACGGCTCAATCGACATGGGCTACTCGTACCGTACTTCGATGATTTCCCAGCGCTGCACACCGCCCGGCGTCTGCACATCCACTTCTTCGCCCGCTTCGTGGCCGATCAACGCCTTCGCCAGCGGCGATTTGAAATTGATCAACCCCGCGCTCGCATCCGCCTCGGTCTCGCCGACCAAACGCCAGGTTTTCCGCTCGCCATGACGATCTTCCAACACCACCGTCGTGCCAAACACCACCCGGCCATTGCGCGGAAGCTTCATCACATCAATGATTTCGGCCGAAGCCACGCGATGCTCCAACTCGGCGATCCGGCCCTCAATGTGGGCCTGCCGCTCTTTGGCGTCTTCGAACTCGGAGTTTTCGCTGATGTCGCCATGAGCTCGAGCATCTTCAATGTCGCGCACCACTTGGGGGCGCATGACTTCCTTGTGGTGCTTGAGGTCGCGACAAAGCACCTCATACCCCGCTGGAGTCACCGGATTTCGCTGCATCCTCTCTCCCTCTGGCGTCATGCCGCCAGCTCACACTTAGGTCATCGACGACTGCACTGCGCGTCTTCGATGCACCACGCCCCGTCGCGAGCAATGTATCACAATCGGGAAACCCCACCCACCCACAGGCGATCCACCCGGCCGACGAGTTCGCGCCCAACGAGCGGGCTCGCGCCTCTCAAGGATCGAAGTGCCTCTCTCCGCACCGTCCAGCGCGCGTTGGGATCGACGATCGCGATATCCGCAATCGCTCCCACCGTCAGAGTTGCCTTTTGACCCAGCAATGCAGCGGGTGTCGTCGACAAGGCGCGAACCGACGCGGCCACGCTGCCGAGGGCTGCAGACACCATGGAAAATGTCATTTCAAAGGTCAACATCCCCTGTTGAGCCAACTCGAATTCCCGGTCCTGGAATTCTGGCGGAACCGGCCGATGGTCCGCCGCCACCGCCAACCGCCCCTCGGTCACGGCGCTCTTGAGGGCCGCGCGATCCTCCTCATCGCCCAACGGCGGGATCGTCCGACAGACGCCCGCATAAGCGAGTTCATCCAAGATCGCATCGGTGAGAAACAAGTGGGTCGCGGTGGTTGAACCGGTGATCGGCAATCCTTCCGCTTGCGCCCGTCGCAATGCCTCAACCCCTCTCGCACTCCACAGGTGGGTCAAATGCACCGGAGTACCGGTGCGCCGAACCAACGCCGCAGCCGTCGTAATTCCAATCTCTTCGGCTTCTGGGGGTACATACGGCAACCCCAGCCAAGCGGCCCGCGGACCTTCGCGAACCACACCGCCACTTTCGAGATCTGCGTCCGCCGCGCGCAGATGGATCGGCTGCCGAAACCGGCCTGCATACTCCAACAAGTGGCGGAGCACCCGTGCATTTCGAACCGGTGTCACCCCATTCGACAACACGGCGCATCCCGCTGCCAGTAGCGAACCCACGTCCGCAATTTCTTCGCCTTTGAGGCCCGCGGTCAGCGCGCCGGCGATCAAAATTCGGCTAGGCGAGCCCTGTAGCCTAGCCCGAAGATCCCGAGCCACCGAGGGTTTTTCGATCGGCGCCGCATTCGCCGGGGAGGTCAGCACCGTGGAAAAGCCCCGGGCGACGGCCGCTTCCGCTTCTTGAACCGACGCCACGCACGAATGAAGCTCCACAAATCCAGGGCACACCACCTTTCCGGTGGCGTCCACCTTCGGCCAGCCGGATGGATCCGCGGGCGGGGCGACCAGCTTGCCCTCCTCGAAAAACACATCCCGAACCTGATCTTCTCCGGTGGACGGATCCACCACCCGACCATTCGCGATCCAGCCTTTCATGTGGCCTCCGGTCGCAACAATTCCGCCAAAACCGCCATTCTTACGGCAACCCCATTGGCCTTCTGTTCGAAAATCACTGAGGAGGTGCTGTCCGCCACCTCCGACGCAATCTCCAAACCCCGGTTCATCGGCCCCGGATGCATGACCAAGGTGCCCGGCCGCAACCGCTTCAGCCTCGCCATATCCAACCCATAAATCTGCGCATATTCATCGTCGGAGGGGAGCATTCCTGGAGCCATCCGCTCCCGTTGAATGCGGAGCATCATCACCGCATCCGCATCCTCCAACACTTCATCGATCGAATGCCGAACTTCCACGCCGAGGGAGCTCATCGAATCGGGGCAGAGTGTGCCTGGACCGGCCAGAATCACGCGAACGCCGAGCCGTGGAAGCGCAAAACAGTTCGACCGGGTCACCCGGGAGTGCCGAAGGTCCCCCACGATCGCGACCGTTCTCCCTTTCAAATCTCCAAAATGATCCTGAAGCGTCAGCGCATCCAGCAGCGCTTGGGTGGGATGCTCATTGATCCCGTCACCCGCGTTGATCACCGGCACATCGACCCGACGAGCCAACTGATGCGGTGAACCCACATATTTATGCCGGAGCACGAAGGCATCCGCTCCATGCGCCCGCAACGTTTTCGCGGTATCCCACAGGGTTTCCCCTTTGCTGGTCGAGGATCCTTCTGCGGACATCGCCAACACATCCGCACCCAGCTTTCGAGCCGCCATTTCGAAACTGAACCGGGTTCGGGTGGAAGGCTCCAAGAACACCAACCCGATGTTCTTTCCGCGCAGAAGATCAACTGCGCCTTCCGCTTTCACCCGCGCGCGCAACTCCACCGCACGGTCCAACAACCGCCGGATCTGCGGAGCATCCAGTTCGCGCAACCCGACCAGATGCTGCACTTTTCCTCCGAGACCGTTGCGAGAACGGATCTTTGGTCGACCGGCACGCTCTAACGGAGATCGCCGTCGGGGGCGACCTCTGCATGGCTCTGAAAGCTCAACGGAAACTGCCGATCGGTAAACGGAATGTGCACCGTCGTATCCCACGCGCAATTCACAACCCGAAACCCATCTTTTTCAAC
>SYKL01000193.1 GCA_005797785.1 Pseudomonadota bacterium
GAAGCAGACCGGTGGTTCCGGTCAATACGGTAAGATCGGCGGCTATTTGGAGCCGGGCGAGCAGCCGTTCGAATTTGTGGACGACGTCGTCGGTGGTTCGGTTCCTCGCGAATTTATTCCATCGGTCGAAAAGGGCTTCCGTTCGATGATTGCGAAGGGCCTGTTGATCGGCGTGCCGGTCAGCAACGTCCGCGTCGTGCTCAACGACGGTGCGTCCCATGCGGTCGACTCCTCGGACATCGCGTTCCAGGAAGCCGCTCGCGGCGCTTGGCGTTCGGTGTACCACGCTGCGAAGCCGGTCATCCTTGAGCCGATCATGAAGGTCGAGCTCGAAGGACCTGCGGAATTCCACGGTGCCATGGTCGGCACGATCATGCAGCGCCGCGGTATCATCGTCGGTTCGACCGAAGAGGATGGATTCTCTCGCGTTGAAGCTGAGATTCCTCTCGCGGAAATGTTTGGTTACTCGACGGTTCTCCGTTCGGCGACCCAAGGAAAGGCCGAATTCTCCATGGAATTCGCTAAGTACGAAAAGGCCCCGAACAACGTCTCCGAAGAGTTGATCAAGAAGTTCGAGCAGGAAAAGCGCGACGCGAAGAAATAGTCCGTTCCTGCTGGGGAGTTCATGGCGCACGAGATCTTCGAACGCAGTCCGATGCGGGTCGTCACGGAACACCTCGATGGAGGTCTTCCGGTCGGTTCGCTCGGGGTGATCGTGGCGCGGGCAGGGGTTGGCAAAAGCACTCTGCTCGTACATCTCGGGTTGGACGCCCTGTTGAGGGATGTGTCGGTGTTGCACGTGTCGATGCGGGAAACCGTTGATCATGTGCGCGCTTTCTACGACGAGATCTTCGGTGCTCTGGCCAAAACCCGCAACCTCCGCGAACGAGCCGCGGCGATGGTGGCGGCTGAGCGGCATCGGATGATCCTGAGCTATCTGGACCGCGCGTTTTCGACGGGCCATCTCCGCAACAACCTCAACATGTTGGCGGATGTGGCTCAGTTTCGTCCGGGTCTAATTCTGATCGATGGATTCGATCACCGGACCGCGACCGAGCAAGTGGAGTTGCTGAAAGCGCTCGCTTTAGCCCAGAAAGTGCCCGTGTGGATCACCATGCGCAGCCGCCCTGAAGAATCGGACGCGGTCGACCAATGGATTCGGACGCACGCCGCGATCGGCCTGCGGTTGGCGCCGGAAGATCGGACCGTTCGATTGTCGGTGCTGCGCACCGAAGGGCACGATCCGGTGACGCTGCCGGTATTGCTCGATCCCGCGACCATGTTGGTGGTCGGAGAAGGTACCGATGGTGAGGCGGCTCCCGCTGCGGTGACCCCGCGCCCCACCGATTGCACGCTGTATTCGGGCGGTGCAAACGGCGCTGAGGCCGAGTTTGGCGCCCAGTCCGAGCTTTGGGGCGTTAACGAAGTGAATTTCACCTTCGAGGGCCACAAACAGACCCGTGGCCGCGGACGCTATGAGCTTTCCCCTCGGGAACTCGCGGCGGGCGACGTCAGTCTGGTGTACGTTTCCCGCCGGCTAAATCGTACGTATTCGGAAGGAAGCCTGATTCGACGGGTGCTGCAGACGATCTGGCACATGGTCAGCCGCAGCCAGCAAGTGTTTGTGATCGGCTCCATTCAGGACGATGGAACGGTCAAAGGCGGCACCGGTTGGTCGGTTGAGCTTTCCCGGATGTGGAATAAGACCCTCTGGGTGTTCGATCAGGAAAAAGACGGTTGGTTCCGGTGGGATGGCCAGGAATGGGTGTCGGGGCTTCCGGTGATCGAGTCGGTGCACTTCACCGGAACGGGCACCCGGTACGTCAATGAAGTCGGCCAACGTGCGATCAAAGACCTGTTCGAACGCACGTTTGCGCGGCGGGCAGACATCGAGTAGTCCGACGGCGCAAAAAAGTCGCTCCCTGGCCGATCACCGATTTCGAGCTTGACAGTGCGCTCTGGGCCGTCTAATAACGGCCATCTGTTTTTTGGGAGCGGCTATGATGTTGCGAACAACGGGTTTTGTTGCGCTTTTGCTCGGATTGATCGCGTGCAAACCCGGTCCGGCAACCATCGAGAATGGCACCTATGAGCTGGTGGGTGCGCGTTCCACCGTGCAGGAAACGATGGCCCCGTGGGCGGGGTCTACGGTATCGTTGGTGATCGACGATCAGAGCGTGACCTTGGAGCTCGATCGCGTGGAATATGAGCTGACGGCGACCCCTTGGCCGCGCGCCGATTGGGTGGAAGGCTGTTGGACCATGCAAGGGATGACCGCGCAAGAGGTCTGGGAGATCGACTGCGACCCTTTGGACATCGGCCTTGGCTATGAAGCGGCTTGTCCTGCGGCGTTGATCGCGGAATGTCCAAATGGCGGTTCGATCGAACTGCGGGATGTGCCTGCGCCGGGGGGCTCTGAAACCGGTTGTGGAGACTCAGATCTCTGTTGGCAATTCCAATAGCGCTTTTCGGGGGCCATGATCGCGTTGTTGCTTGCTGTGTTCCTCGGTCGCGCTGATTTAGCGAGTCTCCACCCAACGGCTCAAAACGGCTCCCACCAGTGCGATGCCGCTTAGACCCAAGGCGATCCGCCAGTCCAGTATCCACGAAACGGCGAGCATGGCGCCAAAAAGGCCAATGCCTACCCCAAGGGCGGACTTGGTCATCGGACTACTCCCAGCAGGCCAACGGGCAATTCGTCAATATCGTCGCGTCTTTGGTGAGCAGCGGAAGATCGTCGGCGAGGGCGTGGGCGGTGATCATCCGATCGAAGGGATCGCGCGTCCATTTTAGCGTAGAGGCGATGGCCGCCACTTGTTCAAGGCGGCTTTCGGCTATGCCGAGGTCGATTTGAAGGCGGAGATCTTCTAGAATTTCGACCGCCGTGAAGTTGAGGCGCCCCCTCTCGTGTAGAAAAGCAAGTTCAACACGAACCATTGGCGAGATCATGGGGCGAGCGCCACGCAACCATTTTCGTACTTTCGGCGGAAAGTGCGCCGTATTGTTCTGGTGCACCCACAAAACAACGTTGGTATCGAGGTGAATCATGGCTCGAGGCTCCCTGGATCCCAGCAATCGGACCAGTCGATGTGGGTGAACGATTCCGGGTCTCCGACCATCGTGTCCCTTGTGATCATCCGATCCAACCAATGAACCTTGGGCTGAACGGTGATCCGTACGAGGTACCCGCCGCGCTCCACCTCCAGCGGAACTCCGGTTTCGATCACTTGGTCGAGCAGACGGTACACATCGGCCCGAAGTTGAGAAGCAGTGATCGGCATGAGGCCTCCTACCGCAGTTTACCGACGTACGTGTTCATGGTCAAGGCGTACGTACGTCGTCTACCACACGTCGTACTTCTTTCGATTCGCCTCGTGCTCGGCCACATCTTTGCCGCCGTGGAACCCCTTACTGGAATCATGAAGGTAGTACCAGTATTCCGACTCGACCGGGGCCAGCGCAGCCTCCAGAGATGGTAAGGCGGGATTACCAATGGCGGTGGGCGGCAGCCCGGGCCGCAGTCGACTGTTGTAGGGTTCGTGCGGATCGCGGAGGTTGACCAAAAAGGCCTTGCGATCGTTCCAATCGGCGAGAGTGTAGCGGCTGGTCGCGTCGACTCCGAGATTCCAGGAGTTGTCCAGCCGTTTCCAGAGGATGCCGGCCACGATGGGCCGATTCTCGGGGTTGGGTTCTTCCCGTTCCAGCATGGACGCCATGACGACAATGGCGTTCAAATCCCGGTTGGCCGGAAGCTGATCTTTGTGCTTGGACAGAAACCGCTCTTGAAAGGTGGTGAGCTGGCGTTCGATGAACGCTTTGGTAGAGAACCGGGCGGGCTCCACCATATAGGTTTCGGGATAGAGATACCCCTCCAGAGTGGGCGAAGAAATTTCAAAAGGCATGTCCACGGCTTTGGATTCCGCCAGCTTGATGTAATCGCCGGCAGTGATCCACCCCTTGGCCGCCAAAGCTTCGTCGATATCTCGGATCCGCCAACCTTCGACCACGGTGAACGGCTCATCGTCGGGGATCGGCGCTCCGCACAACGACTCCAGCACCTGACGCATGGACATGCCCGGACTAACGGCGTGTTTGCCCGCCTTGATGCAACTGGCGTCATTGCTGCGAATGAACCATTTCCACTGCCATTCGGAAGGAGCCAACTTTTGGCTGACCAGCTCGTCGCCGAGACCTTTGCCGGTAGCGCCTTTAGGAACTTCGAATACGATTTCGGTGGTGTCCCCAGGGACAATGGGGGCGTCTCCGTCCACGCACGCCAACAGCGACAAGATCCACATCGGTACACTCGGGGTTGGAACGGAGGCTTCCTAACGCATTGGCCGGCTTGGTGCGCCAGGCGGACGGAGGGCACGGCGAAGCCGTGGTTTGAGCTTGCGAAAAACCGAGTGCCTTGGCACGAGCCCGGAGAAGGCCGGCACCGAGCTTGCGAGGGGCGGCGCCCAAACCCGGTTCCGGATATCGGGTTCGGGGAGGTCGCTGTGGATCCACTGCGCGCACGCATCGAGCAATCCTGGCAAAGCGGCGAAATCGACCGCGATGCGGTCGCGGAAACGTTGGCGCACTTGGATGAAGGCCAGCTCCGCGTCGCCGAGAAGATTGACGGCCAATGGGTGGTTCACAGCTGGCTGAAGCAGGCGATCCTGCTCTATTTCCGGATGATGCCGATGGTGGAGGGCTCCTATGGGGACTACCGCTACTACGACAAAATCCCGCTGAAGACCAAATTGAAAGAGCAGAACATTCGGGTGGTGCCGCCGGGGACCGTTCGTTACGGTTCCTTTTTAGAGCCGGGCTGCGTGGTCATGCCTGGATATGTCAATATCGGAGCCTATGTTGGCGCGGGCACCATGGTCGACACTTGGGCCACTGTCGGTTCGTGCGCGCAAATCGGCGCAGGAGTTCATCTTTCCGGAGGGGTGGGCATCGGTGGCGTGTTGGAGCCGCCCGGCGCCCGCCCGGTCATCGTCGAAGAGGGGTGTTTCCTCGGTTCTCGCTGCATTGTTGTCGAGGGCGTGATCGTCGAGAAGGAGGCGGTGATCGGAGCGGGCGTTACCTTGACCGCTTCAACGCCGATCATCGACGTTACTGGGCCGCGCGAAGTGGAATACCGCGGTCGGGTGCCGGCGCGCTCGGTGGTGGTGCCGGGCGTTCGTTCGAAGAAATTCCCTGCCGGGGACTATTCCCTCCCCTGCGCGTTGATCATCGGACAACGCAGCGAGTCGACCGACAAGAAAACCTCGTTGAATGAGGTCCTTCGTGAGTTCGCTTTACCGGTGTAGCCGCATGGAGCGCTGCCGATGAATCCTGCGTTCGGTGATCGTCCTCCAGGGATAGCCTGGAAAGCGCCGATCCCCGCAACGTGGGTTTTGGTAGGGCTGATCGTGGCGGTGCATTTGGCGACCGGGATTTGGCTTATCTCCGAGGGAAAAGCGGATCTCGGGGTGCTGTTCCTTCAGCGCGGGGCACACACGCGCAGCCTCGTGGGAGGACAGCTCGCTTCCTTGGTTTCCAAGGGCGAAATGTGGCGTTTGTGCACGAGCATCCTGCTGCATGTGGAGGCGTTCCATCTGCTCACCAACGCGGTGGGGATCGCCACGCTCGGGCGTTTTTTGGAGCCTTGGATCGGTGGTTTACGTCTGTGGTCGTGGTTTGTGATCGCAGGCGTGGCGGGGTCCGCGCTCACCCAGGCGACGGGCGTGGTTCAGTCGGATGGGGCGTCGGGTGGTGCTTTTGGGCTGTTGGGCGCCTTAGTGGTTATCGCGTGGCGGTACCGGGGGGAGCTCTCACCGGAGGACCGCCGGCTGTTGGGCCCCGTGCTTTGGGGGTTCGTGGGAGTGAACGTCATCCTGTCCCTGGCATTGCCGTTTGTGAACGCTGCGGGGCACCTGGGAGGCCTGATCGCGGGATTGTTGGTCGGGTACGGGTGGGAAGGGCCGCGGCGCGCAGGAACGGCCTTCCACGTCGTTGTGGTGGGGGCTTGGGCGATCGCGTTGGCGTGGGGTTGGGTGTTGAAGGGAATGTAGAATCCCGGCGGGAAAGTCGGCGGTAAGACAGGATGAGGTGGAGAACGAACTCGTGCTGGGTTTTCTTCAGCGGTGAACATACACGTGCGGTATGTTCGTTGAGGAGACGTAACATTCACCCGCTGAATGTTATTTTCAGGTGTGCACCATGAGCATTCAGGATTTGGAAAGTCTCAGTGCGGTTTTTGAGACCTGGATGCCTTGGCGTCATCCGGACTCTTTTGGGCCCTGGTACAAGAGCTTGCCGACCACGGAACGGGAGGTGGTGGGTCAGCTTCAAGGGGTACTGCGCGATGGCTCGGATCGTCGCCATGTGGTGTTGATCGGGTTGCGGCGCGTCGGCAAGACGGTGGCGATGCAGCATACGGTAGTGAGACTTCTCAATGAGGGGGTTTTACCTGCGCGAATCCTCTGGCTTCGAATGGATCATCCCCAAGTTCGGAACGTCGACCTCGGTCGGTTGGTTCAGGCGCTGGTGGGGCCGCCGCCATGGAGTTCGGTCGAGCCTTACTACCTCTTTCTCGACGAGGTGACAGCGGCTCCGCAATGGGATTTGTGGCTGAAGACGTTCTACGACGATGGTTGGCCGGTGAGAATCGTTGCCACCTCCAGCGCCACATCCACACATCGCACCGTGCGAACCGAATCCGGAGCGGGCCGGTGGCGTGAAGTGGATCTTCCACCTTGGTTGGTGCACGAGTATGGAGCAACATTGGGGCGGCGGCTTCCCGCGTTGGCGGGTGATTTACATGGGGTCTTGTTGAGCCAGGCCGAAGCGAAGCCCTCCAGCGATTGGGATGCCTCGGCGGACGTCCTTTCCAATTTGGGTGGTTTTGCGGAAGGGTGGCCGACCGGGGGGGATTTTCGAACGGCGATGGTGCGTGCCCAGGATCGTCTGCGCGGCGATATCGTTCATAACGCCATTTATCGAGATCTGATGCTGGCGGTGGGCATCGAGCAGCCGGACAAATTAGAGCAGCTCCTTACCGTTTTGGCCGATCAGGTGGCGCAGATCGCGTCACCCTCGGCTTTGGGCAGCTCGATCGGGGTAAAGCAACCCACGGTCGATCGTTACCTCAGCCATTTAGAGGCGATTCATCTTGTGTTTCGTCTGTACAACTATACGGCGACGGAAGAGGCGGTGCAGCGACGCGGTCGCAAAGTGTTTCTTGCGGACAACGCGGTGCGAAATGCTGTATTAGGTCGGGTTCCTTGGGCGGTTTCCGACGCTGAGCGTGGACATTTGCGCGAGAATCAGGTCGCGGTGCACCTGCAGGTGTACGCTGCTCGGCTTGGTCAACGCCTTTACTATTGGCGAGAAGGAAAGCAGGAAGTGGATTTTGTCCTCCCGAGTCCTGCCTCGCCGATCGCCATCGAAGTGGCGTCGAGTTCGGGACATCACCACGGAGGGTTGAAAGCGCTGGTGGAGCGACGGCCGGAGTTTGCCGGCCGCACCTGGCTGACTTGGCCGGAAGCTCCGTGGTGCCCACCGGAACGTGCGGAGGATGGTGTTGGAACGTGCCCTGTGGGGTGGTTGTTGGCGCTCGCAGGAAGGCTAGCGCTCGGCTAATTTAGGCGCACCAAATTGGCAATCCCAAGGCTTGTGCCGCCGGTGCGAAAGGAGAAAGTGACGGCGATGGGCGGGCGCTTTGTCTTTCTTGGGTGGGCGAACCGCAGCGAAAGTGCATCGAGAAAATAGTAAAGTAGTTTACTTTCGGAGTGCCCCGCACCAGCATCGTTTAGAATACGTCCCGATCAGTAGTCGAAGATCGCGAGCGTTCCCCCGTTGGGATCGGCGGCTTCTTCCGCGCGAGGAGCCGGAGCGGCCCGAAGGGGTCGCCGGAGAGCTTCGCTCGAAGGCGACGGAACCCGCGCAGGGGCCGACGGCGTAGCCGACGCGCCCGAGGCGTTCAACACATCCATCGGCAACATCAACGTAGAAAAGGGGTTCGGCATATGGACCTCGAAACAGCGGTCCTACACACCGTGCCCAAGGCCGATCGCCAACCCGATTACAGGGCGTGACTCAAGGCCGGGACCGCTTGGCGACGCGCTCGGGGATGTTCAGCTTTTTTCCGGCGGCGAGCAGTTGTTCGGCGAAGGTTTTGTAGTGGGGACGAGCTTCATCTTGTCGTTCCAACGCCCAGAGAGCGTCGGCGAGGTTGAGGCGAGCGGTGGTCCGCTCAGGCGATGCGAGGACGGCCGCCGCAAGGAAGGGGACCGCTTCTGCGGAATACCCGCCTTCAAAGAGGAACAATCCCAAGTTGTCGACGGCTTCCACCGAAGCGGAATTGGAGGAGAGGCAGATCGGAGGACTTCCCTCGATCACCATCGCTCCGTTTTGGCGATGCTCGGCGCTGGTTTTTCGCGTATCGCAGCGTCCGACAGGGTGTTTCGCGGCCGTGCGGGCGCGCCAGACCACATATTCGGTCTCCCCTGCGCGCCATCGGGGAAGAAGCTCGGTTGCAAGTGCAAGTACGTATACCTCGCCGAGCGTCTGCGAGGCTTTCTCGGCGTCGGTGAGGGGCTCGCCATAGGCCTCGTAGAACCGCCTGAGGGCTTCCGCATCGGTTTTACTGGCTTCTAAAGCGCTGCTCCAAGCGGCGACTGCCTCGCTTGGAACCTCTTTGCTGCCGATTTTCTGAAACCTTTGGGATTTGTCGTTCCATTGAAAACGGTTTTCAGTGTGCGCTACGAGCGGATTGCCGTGCTGCCAAATCACCTGAAAGTCGTCGCCGGAACGGTGAACTTCGGCTTGATGGTCCGGGGGGGCGAGCACCGAGGTGAATACCGACGCCTTGCCTTTGGTGCGAACCAATCCGACAAGACCGCCCCAAACCTCCCCGCAGTCGATTCCCCAGGAGAAACCGCCTAGCAGTGGCCCTTCAGGGATCGCCACGCAACCGGACTCTTTGGGCCCTTCGGTCATCCCGAGCTCTGTCCGGCGTTGGTCGAGCCATTTTTGGAGGGGGACCTTGGGGACTGGAGTCGGCGGCTCGCAGGCGGCCGGCCCCCATGCGCCGTTCGACCAGCGCCAGCGAACCGCTTGAGTAGGCGTCCAATGTACGGCTTGGTCACCTTCCAGCCAGGTGGAGGAGGGGGAGTCGAGCTTACAGGGGGCTTTCGGTGGTTCGCTGAGGTGGCCCTTTTCGTCCAGGTGGCCGAGGACCCCACCCCGCAAAATCAGGCGTCCTTCGCCGAGGGTGCCGTAGTCGATATCCCAAGGACTCGCGAGGGCGGAGGCCAGGGTCGCGAGGGGAAGCCACCACATGCAGGTCTCCGGAGCCGCTCAGGGAACGATACTACAGATCTCCGGGATCCAAACACATCACCACGGCGGTGGCGCCCTTTGCCGCTTCCAAGGCGGTTTGAAGCGCCTTTAGATCGGAGCGTACATCGGCCGCGTCTTCTTTAAACGCCAGACGAAAGTGCGCTTCGGAGAAGCTTAGTACCTTTTCGATGGCGGCCAAAAGCTGTTCGGGTGCCAGCGTAGCGCGAAACCAATGCTCAGCGGCGACCTTCTCGTCGTAGGGTTCGCCGTACTCTTCAAACAGGGGATCGTCCTCGTCATCCATTGGGTAGTACGAATAAAACGTCTTCAAAGCCGAGAGATCCGTGCCGGAAGCGGCAGAGAAGGCATCTAAGACGGTGCGCTTGGCCGGGAGTGTAATTCCGAGGGCGGCTTTTAGCTTGGCGGAACACGTGCGTTGTCCGTATTCGAACCAACGGTGGTCGAGCTCGGGATCGACGTCCAGCGGCTGAAAACCATCACTTCCGGTGAGTTGAACGAAAACGCTCATCCGCGGCTCCTATGGACAGCCAACCTTCCAAACACCATCTTCGAGAACGGTTTTGAGGGTTCCGCTTCGGGTGGCGCCGGCCAGCTCCATGGATCCAACCGAAACGGACATTCCAAGGAAGGTGGTCTGCGTATTTTGGGCGCTGGCGGAACCATTGACCGAGTAGGGAACCATGGCCTCTGTGCCGGAGATCGTGGCTTCGTCGACCAGAATTTCGGTCGCCTGAATGGTCGCGCCCAACATCTGAACGGGTTCGCCGGTGGCCACTGAAGTAGTCAAGCAACTTGACGAAATCAAGGGGGTGGCCTCGGCCGCTTTGCTCTGGGTCATGAGCTCCAAATAGCTTCGAACGGCCGCTTCGGGCGTGCGCTCGTAGGGCTCGAGCTCCTGAGCGCAAAGTTCGGCGGTCCAGCCGCCTTGGTTCCCGACGAAGGTGCGAACGGATTCGATCCGGGTTCCGGGTGCCAAGGTCTGAAGTGACGCTGCGAACTCGCGAACTTCGGTGGACCACTTGGCATTCTGGGCCGTCTCGGCTAGTGCGGCGAAAGGTTTTGCAGGGTCTTTGGCGACCGCATCGGTGATCGCGGAGCACACGGCGTCGGCGTCGTCTTGACGCTCCATGGCTGGGCACGTCCAGTCGGCAGCGCCATTTTCGGCGGCGAACTGAAGGAACAGCTCGTAGTGCTCACCGGCGGCGACGCCGGATTGGGCGTAGCTCGCGAAGAAGGTTTCGGTTTCTGAGGTCACCCCGCGCTCTTGAACCCGACCGGCCAGGGCCGCGGCGCGATCGGTCGGCGGGTTGATGGTGGCGACGTCCTGATAATCGAGGCAGATCGCATCTAAATCGCTGCGGACTGAGCCAAACAGGCCGCCACAGGCGAGCAGACCAGGAGCCAATCCGAAAAGTATGATTCGAAACCGCATTTGTATCTCCGTGGCGCAGACTATCTTTGGCGGGATTTCGCGACAATGCCCATTTGGTAAACGCGGTTGTCTACTGGTTTGGGACGATCATTTGCAAACGGACGGCTTTGGGTTCGGCTATGGTGCTTGCCGTCCCGTCGGAGGTCCCGTGTCGACCTTGCTGCTTCAAGATGGCGAATTGGACTTGCGAACGCGCGAAGTGCGTCGCAATGGCGCGGTGGAACGGCTCACCGGGCGGGAGTGCGCGCTGGTCGCCTACCTGGTCGAGAATGAACATCGGGTGGTGTCTCTGGACGAATTGCACCGGGATGTCTGGCATACTCATCCTTCGGTGGTGACCCGGGCGGCCTACCATACGGCGGTACGAGTTCGTAGGAAAATCGAGATCGATCCATCGAAACCGGTGCATTTGGTCACCACTTATGGCGATGGCCTGCAGTGGCGCACTTGGGGTGGAAAAGAACGGAATCCGTTGGTGGAAGCCGCTTTTGCAAGCTGGGACCGATTCTCGCCACCCTCGGAAGAATATGAACCGTTTTTGAACGCGGCCGATCGGGCGTTCCAAGAGGGAGATCTGGCTACGGCGTCGGCCTGTGCGCATGCGGCGTTTCGAAAAAGCCCTTTTGATCAGCGGACGTTGGCGTTGTTGGACCGCATGTTGGCGGCAGAGATCGCCCCAGAATACCGTTGGCGGCTGGAATTGGACCGTTCGTCGACGGTGAACGATCGCCATCAGCGCGCCCGGGCGTTGCAAAAAGCGCTTATCAGCGCGGAAGCCTATGGGGATCCGTCGGCGAAGTTGAGTTGCCTGATTCAACGCGCCACCCTCCTGCGCGAAAACGGCGAGTTGGAGGCCGCGGAAGCCGATGTGGCCGAGGGATTTCGACTTCTGGAACGGGTGGTCCACAGTCCGAACGAATCGTTGCTTTGGAAGGCGCACGGGGGCATTCTCCGGTCGCGCGGAAAGCTCCTCGAAGCGGAGGCTGCCTACCAGCGCTCGCTCGCTTTGGAGCAGGCCCTCGGCGGCGAAGGCGATTGGTCGGCGGCATATACCTTGAGCGACCTTGGCATTGTGTATGCGTACCAGGGGCGGATGGATCGCGCTTTGTTCTATTTCCGCTGGTCGGTCGAGCTTCACGAACGCGCCCACAACCATCGTTATGCGGTGATCGTCCGTCAGAACTTGGCGATCTGTCTGTTGAACCAGGGCTCTGTGGAAGAGGCAATCGGCCTGTTGGAGGCGTTGCTGCTGGAGTATACGAACGCAGGTACCGAACAGCTGGACCATTTCGGGATCATCAAAGTGAAGCTTGCCCAGGGCTATCTGCTGTTGGGTCAGTTGGATCGTGCGCGCGCGATTGCCGAAGAGGCGGTGGTGGCGGTCAGTGGCTCCCGCAATGGGCCGCACTTGGTGGAAGCGTTGGCGTTGTCGGCGGTCATTTGGGCGCAGTTGGGTCAGGAGACGGAGGCGCTTCACCAATTGGCTGCGGCGAGAGAAGTGCTCGGCGATCCGGGTCACCGACAAGTTCGGGCGCTGCTGTACTTTCGCATGGCGCAGGTGGAAAGAGCGTTTGGACGAGAGGCGTCAGCTTTCGGCTGGTTTCGGGAGAGTGGCGCATATGGGGGGGCGACGGCGGTGGGCGCCGAATGGGGCCCGTTGGAAGCGGCGATGAAGCTGCGGGTGGCGAACGCCCCTGGATAGTCAAGTTAGTTGTCTATCTCCCGATCCGGTGGCACAGCATCGTCGGAAGGTGAGGTTTCACCGCTCCATCCGTCAAGCGGCAGCACGTTGGCGTCATCCCACCAGCGGCTGAGATCCTCTGGGAAGGGCGCGTCAACCGTGTGGTTTCCGCCTGAAGGCAACGGAAGGGAGATCTGGGCGGCGTGCAGGGCATGCCTCGGGGCACCCGCAGCCTGAATCACCGATTCATCGACGCCGTGTTCCCAGGCGTGGAGGAAAACGTCGGTGGGGACGCCGTACATCCGATCCCCGATCAACGGAAATCCCGCGTGGTCGAGGTGAACGCGGATCTGGTGGGTGCGCCCGGTAAACAGGGTGCAGCGCACGCGCGTCAACGAAACGCCATTTCCGTAGGTGCGATGCTCGCTCACGCGGACGTCGGTGCGCGCGTGTTGGCCGTCCGACCGCACCGCCATCTGAATGCGGATCGGACCGTCGGCGGGTCCGATTCGTCCTTGGAGGCTCTGGAACTCCCAGGGGATGATTCCGCGGCACAGGGCGTCGTATTCCTTGTGCACGCGGTCTTCCTTGAAGGCGGCCTTCAAGAAGCGGTTGGCCTTGGAGTTTTTTGAAAGCACGAGCACGCCGGAGGTGTCGCGGTCGATGCGGTGAACCAAATCGGCGTCAGGCCAAAGCTCCTTCGCGAGGCCGATCACCGCCCAGGTGAATGTGTTGCCTGCGGGATGGGTCATCAGGCCGGCGGGTTTGTCGATCACCGCGAGATCGTCGTCTTCGAACAGGATCGGTGGAAACGGCGGTGGCTCGGAGTCGGGGGCGATCCCCGGGATGAACAGCAGCAGGCGTTGGCCGGTGCGGATGGTGTGCGACGCGCGGAGCGGCTTCCCGGTGTCATCGCGCACTTGATCGAGGCGGATCCCCTTGGCCAACGCCGATCGGCTGTGGTCGGTAAACCAACGGGCGAGAAAGCGGTCGAGGCGCATGCCCGCCGCGATCTCGGGAACCTCCAACAACCGGTACCGGTGAGTCGACATCCGGAGCCCGTAATCGATTCGGGGCCCGCGGGGTATCGACCCGTGCGTTACATTGGGCCGGTTGGGGGACGGATGCGGATTTACGTGTGGCTGTTGGCGCTGGGTTGTTCGGGAACGGTGGAAACCCCTGCGCCGGCGGTGGATACCGCGGTGGTGGAAGCGCCAGAGGCGCCTCCGGTGCCGGACAATGCCGTTCCAGGTGGGGCCGAAAAGCGCGTGTTTTTTGTTGAGCCGGTGGAAGGGGCGACGGTCAACTCCCCGGTGAAGGTGGTGTTTGGGATTGGCGGAATGGAGGTCGCCCCAGCCGGGGAGGTGAAGCCAGACACCGGTCACCACCACCTGATCATCGATGCGGAGCCGGTCGCGGCGGGGACGGTGGTGCCCGCCGATGAAAAGCACATTCATTTCGGGAAAGGGCAGACGGAAACAACGGTGGAGCTTCCTTCTGGGCCGCACACGCTCACGTTGCAGTTTGCGGACGGCGCACACGGCAGCTACGGCGAGGCGATGTCGGCGACCATCCACATCATCGTGAACTAGCGATGGACGCTGCGAGTTACGAGTGGATCTACCCCTATGTGTTCCTGGCGGTGGTCAGCGGCGGGTTGTTCATCCTAAACACGCTGGTGATCGGCGCTGCTTCGTTTGCGGGGGTTCGTCGGTTCGTCAGTGAGCCGACGCGCGCGACTTGGCTGTTGGTGGTGCTCGGAAGCGGCACTGCAGGGTGTTTGGCCACGGTCATTGAGTTGGGGATCATTGCGCTGATTTTCGCTGTGATTTCGGCGATCCTGATGATCATTCTGGTTGGTCTGGTGCTGGCGGTGTGTGGGGCCGCGACGTAGCCGTCTGAGACCGACCACCGGGCGCGACCGTCAACCCATGCTGCGCCGAAGCCCGATCCACAGCGCGCAGAGCCCGAAGGGCACGGCGATCCAGGTGAAGCGAACATGCCAGCTTAGGCGCGCGAGGGTTTGTTCGTTCGAAACCGACCACCTTCGAACAAACACGAGTGTGGCACAGTACAGATTGGCTGCAATGGCGATGAGGCCGGCGGTGACCTTCACGAGCATCAGGTTCTCCAAGGGCCAGATGCGCCACGCGAGAGTGACGCCCGTTCCGAGAACCGCAAGGACGATGGGAAGCTCAAAGAGTCCGTCCACCAGAGAATGATAGCGCGCAACCCGTTGAAGATTCTCGTTGGAGTGGGGTCCCGCAAACTCGATCACCGTTTCCACGAGAACCAAGCCCAACCAGATACAGACCAAAATGAGGTGGATCTTCAACAAGGACATGGTCTCTTTGACCTCCGTACCGGTATTCCCGTCCGTTGCGGGCATTCGCTAGTATCCTCCAACGGGTGGTGACGGTACTTTTAGTGAGGTGCGGCCGGTGCGACAGCGGGCGGCAGGGCGCGTAGCGGTCGCGGCTTGCCGCGACGGAACCCCGAAAGCACGCGGTCGGCGGAACGCCGAGTCGCCCAAGGGACGCATCCCCGTTAGATCGCGCGCCTGGAGCCCCGATGACCTACGACGTAGTGGTAGTAGGCGCAGGCCACGCCGGTTGTGAAGCGGCTTCCGCGGCCGCGCGGATGGGTCGGCGCACGGCGCTGGTCACGTTTAAGCTGGACCACATCGCCAAGCTGTCCTGCAACCCCGCGATCGGTGGCCAGGCGAAGGGGCATTTGGTACGTGAGTTGGACGCTCTCGGCGGAATCATGGCGCGCGTCGCCGACGAGGCGTGCATCCAATTTCGACGGTTGAATACCCGGCGGGGCCTCGCCGTCCAATCCTCTCGCGCCCAGGTCGACATCCACGAATACCCGGGCCGGATGCAGGCGCGGTTGAAGGGGACGCCGAACCTGGACTTGATCGAAGGGGAGATCGCCGATCTCCAGACGGAAGGGGGCCGCGTATCGGCGGTGGTGCTCGCGGACGGTCGGATCTTGCGCACGACGGCGGCGATCCTGACGACGGGAACCTTC
>SYKL01000194.1 GCA_005797785.1 Pseudomonadota bacterium
ATTTCGGTTGATGATCTGACCCGAAATGAAATTGCGCGCGGCCATCGCCGGGGTTGCAACGGTCAGCCCGAGCGCGAGTGCCAGCAGGCGGGTCTTGGTGAAGATCATGGCTACTCCAACCTTCGTTGCACGTCGTACAGTTTGGTGAGCTCGTCCTCAGCCTTCGCGGACAGATCCCGACTTTTCGGGCTTACATGCCGCTGATATTTCTCCCAGGCGCGGATCGATGCCTGTAGAGCAGGGAGGTCGGCCCCACCCGAATCGTAAAATACACCCTGCCAACCTGCGGCTTGAAGCTCGTAAATCATCGCCTTACGCGTGAAGATCAGCTCGGAAGGCAGACGCTGCCAGTGACGTTCCGCCAAGTCCGCCTTGGCAACGGCGGTTTTCCAATCTTTGCGCTCGATGGCGAGCTGGCCTTGTTCGGACAACAGTGCAGGGTTGTACTGGTTTTCTGGGACGGACATCACTGCGTCCAAGTACTTCTTTCGCGCCGAACGGTCGCCGCGCGCCTTGGCATCCTGGTACAGCAGCACTTCGGCGCGGGTGTAGTCCTCGTGGCCTTTTTCGATGCCTTCCAGCAGCTTTCGGTCGGATTCAGATAAAGTGCCTTTGAACGCCCGCTCACTGTAGTCTGCGAGAGGGCCCAGGGTGGGCTCCACGGCGATCACCGCCTCGGGCGCGACCTCTGGCGGCGCGATATCAAACACCTGAATTGGAATCGATTTGGCGGTTTTGCTCGGGGATTTGACCGTCGGCGTTGGCGGCGTCACGATGGCGATGGAGTCGTTGTGGGTGGGTTTGGGCTCGGCCTTGGCGGGGCGTTTTTCTTCGATCACGACCGGAGAACGCTCTTTGGGCGCTTCTTTGGCGGGAGCAGGGCGCTCGGGCTTTGGAGTGGAATCTGCCTTCGGAGTAGGATCGGCTTTTGGGGCAGGTTCGGCCTTGGTTTTTGGCTCTGGGCGGGGCTCTGCGATCTTGGGTTCGGGCTCGACTTTGGCCACGGTTTCGGGCGGCGTGCGGCCATTCTGCGGGCTCGCAGGCTCGGCCGCCGGTGTCGTAGGTGCGGCGGTATCCGCGACAATTTCCTTGGGAGCCTCGTCAACCTTTGGTTCTGCCGGCAGATCGGGGGTGGCCACGGGCACGGAGGAGGCTTCCTGAGCGCTACCGTTAAGTAAGCTCTGAACGCCAGCTAGTCCGCCGCCGGCGCACACAACAACGGCGACCACCGCCACAACGCCAACCACGGCCGCGCCGATCAACCATCCCATATTGCTCTTGGGAGGGGGCTCTTCCATCTCGTAGATCGCCGGGGATGCGGCTTTCTTGGTGAGTGGGGTCGCCATTTGGGCCGTCGCATTGGGCTTGGGCTCGGGCGCGGGAATGGGCATCCGAGCGGTAGCGTTGGGCTTAGGCTCAGGTGGTGCCGCTTTTTCGGGCTCCGGTGTCGGCTTTGTGCCGACCTTATCGGTGGGTGGTTCCGCCGGCGCAGGGGTCAGTGGCTGCACTTGCGCTGCTGGAGTGCCGGAGGGTTGCTCGACTTTTGGGCTTGCCGCAGCTCGGTTGGCTTCGATCGCGGGATTGGGCAACCAAGTGGTATTGGTCGTTTCTTCCTGTGATTCAGGGTCGGGAAGCGGTGCGGTGTGTTCGCCGCCGTCGTCATACCAGGTGTGCTGAGACTGCTTCACTTCGGGCGGAGGAGCAGGATTAATGGGGGAGGGGATGTATCCATCGGGATCCCGCTTGTCCTGGGCTCGGCGAATCAGGGCGGCCGTGTCCTCGTGAGGACCATCGTCGTCGAAGGATACCGAGGGTTCATCCACGGGAGTCAGGGTATGGCCGCTGCGGAATTCGGGCCGACCCCGCTGCTCCACGAGGGGGGCGAGGAACGCTTGAATGTCGTCGGCGATCTTTGCGAACGAAAAACCAGCCATCAGGCCGCGAAGATCCTCGCGAAGAACGAATGCGCGTTGGTACCGGTGGCGCGGATTGAGCGACAGCGCACGGTAAAGTACCTTGTCTAATCCGGGAAGGAGCTCCTTGGACCGCGCCAACGGACCTGCGACTTCAGCGCGGCGAACCTTGTGAAGCGTCTGGATGATGGAGTCGCCAGCGAACATGGATTCGGTGGTGAGGACCTCAAACAGCAGTGCACCCAACCCGAAGAGGTCGGACGAGGGGGACAATTTCTGATCGGAATACGTCTGCTCGGGCGCGAGGTATTCAAGCCGAGGGGGATTCTGGACCAGCAGGGCCAACTCGTTTGGATCCGGGTCTGCCGCGGGATCCTGCGGAATCGCCGGCGACCGGAAGTATGAAAAACCTCCGAGCAACACCTTGCCATCGGGTCCAAGCAGAATGGAGGCAGGTTCGAGGCCAAGATGAAGGACGTGCTCGGCACCGGTGGACTTGCCGGGCCGGGCGTGGAGCGCTTCCAGGCCGTTGCAGATCTGAGTCGCCCAATGCAAGAAAATCGCATGGGGGACCGGCTTTTTCTGGATGCGGCACCATTGAATCACCGCGTCCAGCGTGACCCCTTCGTGCCAGTCTTCGATGATCAGATGTTCGCCGTCAATCTTGACATAATCAAGGACCGACGCTAGCAATGGATGTCGATTGCCGGTGAGATCACCGATCCGCGCTTCCGTAGCCAAAACTCGCGCCGAATCGCGGGTCACCCAGGGAAGAAGGCGTTTGACGACCACCTGCTTTCCAGCGGGTTCATCCAGGATCGCCACAAAAGCCTCGACCACACCGTCGGAACCGAGTCGGCGGGTGAGGGTGTAGGCCCCGATTTTCTTGGGTAGAAGCATCATGGCCGGGAACTCCCGAGTCGCACAGGTCGCGCTGAGCGAGCCGACCACATAATGGAGCTGAGAGCATCCGCCCAATCGATCGTTCCGGGGGAGGATCCCTTCACCACCAGAGCGGCATCCGCGGTTTTCGACGGAGGACGTGCAGAATGTGGCCGGTCAACAGTTCGCGAAGAGCGCTGTTTGCCGTCGCATTGACGTTGGGGTGGGGGGCTTGTGCGTTTCGAAGCACGGGTTTGGTTCATCCGGCGGAAGGCGGCGTATACCTCGAGAATCTCGACGGCCAGCGTTGGAAGTTGGTGGCCGGCGATCGGAATGCGCCGGTGTTGTTCCTGGACGGCCACCTCACGGAAGTAAAGGGGCTTCGGTCGGGTCAAAGCGTTCGCGTGAGCGAGTGGCGGGTGATCGAGGGTCGGCATGGCATGTCCACCTGGGTTGGGGTTGTGGAGGGAGCGGGCACACAACTGGGACTCCACGATCGCAACTCAGGTTCCTTCGTCTGGGTGGATTCTGAATCGGCGCAAGCGTTGCAGAAATGGATCGGGACAACAGTGCTGCTGGAAGGCTACGTCGAGGGTCCACAGAGAGTTCGGGTGATGTACCTGCGGGTGCTGGCCCCGGATGCAACGAGTTCGGAGGCGCCGTGAGCCGTTATGCATTGGTGTCGGTATCAGATAAAACCGGGATCGAAGCCCTGGGACGCGAATTGGTTGCGTTGGGATACACCATCCTTTCGACGGGAGGCACGGCGAAAGCGCTCCTTGCTGCGGATGTTCCGGTTACGAAGGTGTCTACGCATACGGGCGCGCCAGAAATTATGGACGGAAGGGTAAAGACGCTGCATCCACGAATTCACGGTGGAATTCTGGGCGATCGGCAGCGTCATGCCGAGGAAGCAAAAGCCCAGGATATTCCATGGATTGACGTTGTGGTGGTCAACCTCTACCCTTTTGAAAAGGCGACCGCGGACAATCCCGACTTGGCCAATGCGATCGAGAACATCGACATCGGGGGGCCGACGATGGTGCGGGCCGCGGCCAAAAATCACCGACATGTCTGGATTGTCACCGACCCTGCCGATTATTCCCGATTTGTTGGAATATTGAAGTCGGGTGTGGACTCCTTGGATTGGCGGGCAGGTTTTGCGATCAAGGCCTTCCGGCACACCGCTCGGTACGATGCGGTGATCTCCGGCTGGCTGGCCGATCAGTACGGGGAAGAGGGATTTTTCGCGGAGGGTGGCATTCCGCTGCGGAAGGCGCAAGACCTTCGGTATGGCGAAAATCCTCACCAGAAGGGGGCATTCTACGCCGAC
>SYKL01000195.1 GCA_005797785.1 Pseudomonadota bacterium
AATGATGTCCGGGGAATGTTCTCGGAACCGCGTCAACGCTTCTTTGCCGTCCGCCGCGACGACTACGTCGAACCCTAGCCGTTCGAGAAACACCGTGAGCAACTGCCGGAGCGATGGCTCGTCCTCGGCGACCAATACCGTAGTTCGAAGCGTGGAAGTCAAGGGTTGATTTTGAATAGCTTTTCGAAGTGTGCTACTTCAAACACGGTCTTGGTGACGCCGTGCACCCCGGACAGGACAACGTTTTTTCCCGCCTGAGTTGCGGCGTCGCGAAGCCAGAGCAACATGCCGAGTGCGGCGCTATCGACATAGTTGACGCTCGCCAAGTCCACTTCAATGGTGGTGGCGGGCGATGCCAGCGCGTCCCTCGCCACATTGCGGAATCGGGCGTTCAGGGAAAAGACCAGACGTCCGGTGGTGGTGATGCGGAATGTGCCGTCTCGGGTCTCGCCGACGATGGAGTCGCTCATGGGTGTCCTCGAACTTGGGCATGTTGATGCAACAGATCTTGTTCGCACGTGGCGAGTTGGAGAGACAACTTGTCAGCGTGAACGAGTGATTGGGTGATGGTCTGCTGAAGCCCCTCTACGGCCCGGAGGGCCGCCGCTTGTTGCTCACAGAGCCGGTTTAGTTCAGCGAGCTGTCGAAGCCGTTCATGTTCTATCATGGTGTTGTTGGAAAGACGTCGTGTAAGCCTGTCTTTGGCGACAAAGGCTCCGATCATGTCACGGTTGGCGATCTCGGTGAGGGCGTTATCGACTCGGCCCATCGCTTCTAAGGCTGCATGGATTCCGTCGTGAACCTCTTTGGTCATCTTCGCTGTGGTGTCGGCGACCTTTTTTACCTCGGTGGCAACGACCGCGAAGCTTCGTCCCGCTTCCCCCGCTCGGGATGCTTCAATCGTGGCGTTTAGAGCCAATAATTTTGTGGCGGTGGCCAGCCCTTCTGTCTGACTTAGGCTACCGAATACCGCTTGAAGATGGGTGTTGAGCTGGTCGAGTTGCTCGATGGCTTTCATCGACGAATGGCTGACGCCGATGATGATGTGGACCGCCTCGTCCATGAACACTGCGGCCTCCCGCGGTAGCGTGTCTGCCGCGGCGTCGTCCGTCCGCGCCTGAGTGTGAAGTTGGAGGGCAGTTTCGGCGATCCTTCGGGTGATCTGGGAGCATTCGCGTTGCAATTGCTGAGACGCTTGGTGGGCATCGAGAAGGTCGCTGTGTTGTTGCGTTAACGCGTGCTGTGTCGATCGGAGTCGGGCGAGGCAATCGTCGAGCGCGAGATTTGGAGACTGCGGTGGCTCCGGTTCGGGTTGGCGCCTGGTCGACACGATGCCGTGCAAGGAGGTGGCTAGTGAGCCAAACAACGAGAAATAGGCGATGAGTTGCGCATCGAAGGCCAAGGCAACCGCAGCGCACGCGGCAAAGAACCCTGAAGCCCAGGCCCGTGTCACGTTCGGATCAGTGCTGCGGTGGCGTGAGGAGGTGGACAATCGAGACCTTAATAGACTCTACGGCATCGTTGGTCCTGGATTCGAACCACGGGTAAAAACACCGGGCGGGGGGGCTATTTCAAGGCGGGAAGAGACAGTGCGGAGGTGAGGGCGTGGAGCAACGCCGTGTGGGTGTACGGTTTGATCAAATATTCGGACATGCCTGCTGCCGTGGCGAGGGTTTGATCCTCCGCTTGTCCGTTCGCCGAAACTCCAATGATTGGCAAACGGGCGCAGTGGGGGAATTTTCTTATCTGTCGCGTGGTTTCTAGACCATCGAGTTCCGGCATTTGAACATCCATGAGCACGACGTCAAAACGGGAATTTCGGGTCAGTTTTTCGAGGGCCTCACGACCGCTGGTGGCAGTTTCAACCATACAGGACCAGTGTTCGAGAACGGCGGTTGCGAGCAGCTGATTGACGGGGTTGTCGTCGACAACCAAAATCCGACGGCCCGCGATTTCTGGAGGCGCGGCGGTGGGTGGAGGAATGGGGGCTTGACATGGGGTGACCGGAAACCACAGCGTTACGATGGTGCCCTTGCCGACTTCGCTTTGAACGGACCACGTTCCCTTCATCAGGGCGACAAGCGTGTGGGTGATGCTCCACCCGAGGCCGGTTCCACCGTATTTGCGGGCGATGGTCGAGTCCGCTTGTTCAAACGGGGTACCGAGCCGTTGGATGCGTTCGGGGGGCATGCCAATACCGGTGTCGCTGACCTGAAGTATCAGGGTTTGCTCGTTCTCCAGAGCGACGTGAAGGCCCACAGTCCCCTGATCTGTAAATTTGACGGCGTTGCCGAGAAGGTTCATCGCGATCTGGCGGAGCCGAGTGGGGTCACCGATCACCCATGGAATGTTCTCCGGAATATCGTAGGTCATTTGGAGACCTTTCTCGCGTGCGAGTTCTGTGGCCATATGAAAGGGTGCCTGCAGTGTTTCCTCTATGTCGATGGGGATCGATTCCAGCACGATCTTTCCGCTTTCCGCCTTGCTGAGGTCGAGAATGTCATTGATGACTTCGAGCAACAACTGAGCGCCCTGGTCGGTCCGCTTGAGGATGGCGCGCAGGTCGGGGTCAACGGCCCTTTGCTGTGCGAGTCGATTGAAGCCGAGGATGGCGTGCAGGGGCGATCGTATCTCGTGGCTCATGGTAGCCAAAAATGCGCTCTTGGCTTGGTTTGCTGCCTCCGCTTGGGTTCGTGCCTTGTCGAGCTCGGTGTTCGAGGTGCGGAGCGACGAAACCAGGGCTGCCGTGGCGAGCGTGTGTTGTTGTTGGATGGCCATCATTCGTCGTACAAGGAAAAACACCACGAGCGAAACGATGGAGAGGAAAACCGTGGTGGTCATGGACGCGTAGTGCACCGTAGAGATGCGATCGACGTAGCTTTTCGCATCGAGGTCGACACCGAGGCACGCAACGGTGTCCCCGGTCGCGTCAGTGACGGGTACATATGCGGAAACGAACGTTCCCCATTTGTCGGTGTAGGGCGTTGGCGTGGTGATAGGCTTGCCATCGCGCAGGCAGGTGAGAAGCTCACTCGGGGTCTCAGGGTAGGGCGAGAGCAGATACGCGTGATCGTCGACGCCGTCGCGATCCGCGTCGCCCGGGGGAGTGCCATCGACGAGGAACACGACTTGATCGCCGACTAACCGTGCGGTGTAAAGGTACCGAACCCCGTGCAAATAAGACAACAAGCGATGGAGAGGTAGAAAGTTGCGCTGATAGGAAGGGCTTTGCTCCATCTCGGGCCGTTGTAGGTCGTTCAGGGCCGCAGGGTCGAGGGTGGAAACCGCCGACTGGGCAACATTCAACGTTCCTTGGAGAACCTCATGTTCTAGGGCGCTGGTGGCGCGATCGTACAGGTACCACCGGCAGGCGTTTCCGATCAGAAACAGCGTTGTCGCTGCCACGAGCGGCCACAACCATGTTTGATGGCGCCAGCCGGTCGAAGGTTCGGCAGGAAGCATCCGCCCTCCGATCCGATTGTTGGTCGATCGGGAAAGGAATGCAAGGGGCTGTTCGGGTGTTAGGGGGCCGGTGGAGGTCGTGCGTGATGAGATGTGTTGGCATCGTGTTGAGTTTGTTACTTGCGACGCCTGCATTCGCCGGGGACGTGATTTGGCTGGGCATCGACTACAGCAAGGCGAAGTTCATCGGAACCGATGACTTTCGGGATCCCGAGGAGATTTTTCCAGGCTACCTCCACAAGTGGAATGGGTTGTTTGTGGACGAACAGCTCCCGGCGCTGGAGAAGGCGGTCAAAGGGCGGGTGACTTTGGCCACCTCCGCTGTGGACGCGATGAATATGCTGGGTTCGGAGAAGCAAATCCTGCGACAGGATTTTGGACCGAGCGTTTTGGAGCAGTCGAGCTTTACGCAGGAAGAGCTGGAAGCCCAGGTGCATGCGTATTTTATTCCCGAGGAGCAGGGCACGGCGCTGGTGATCCTGATGGATCGCTTGGTGAAGAGCCAAGCAAAAGCCTGCATGACCGCTGTGTATTTTGATGTACACAGTCGGGAGGTGGTCAGCCAAGTGCGGGGATGCCATCCCGCCCGCGGGTTTGGGTTCCGCAACTATTGGTTTGGTCCGGTGAAAGCCATGTTACCGGACATCAAGAAAGCGCGGCCCAAGAAGTAAAGCGCTTTACTGTTCGTCGGTATCGGAGCCGTCGCCAAGCCAAGCGATGGTGACCAGTGCGGTTTTGTCGCCGCCGTCGGGATCGAGTACGGTGGCGGACAATTCGTGGTACGCGATGCTCAACGGGGGGATGGTGAGCGAGACCTCTTGGCCGTTGCGAACGAGCTCGCCTTCGAGGCGCCCGTCCTGATCGGAGGCGAAGGCCAGATCGAGGTCGTACGCCGGGGTTTCAAAGTCCTCGATCTGAACGATCAACGTGAGGGACTCTCCCGAGAGCTCAGCATCGGCTTCGGGAGACACAAAGGCAATTTCGGGCGCCTCATTGGAGGTGTGCACGTCTTGATGGCACCCGAAAAGCGGAAGCAGTGCAAACCATAGGGTGCGCATCGGAACCTCTGCCCGAGTGTATCGGATCGTTGGGGCCAAGATCGAGTGGATCTGCGCCCTGAGCGTGATTCGCCGGTTCGCGCTGGCGATTGCTCGCCGGTCCCATTAGGAAGCGAGTCGGAGCCGAATTCATGAAGATTCCGGAACGCCTGCAACCTCTGGTGGAGCAGGGGATCGTGCAAGAGGTGCTTCGCCCGTTAATGAGCGGCAAAGAAGCGCAACTCTTCATCGTGAAGGCCAACGATGATTTCTGCGTGGCCAAGGTGTACAAGGACGCTCAACACCGCAGTTTCCGGCAAAAGACGGTGTATATGGAGGGGCGTCGCAGCCGCAATTCCCGGCAACAGCGCGCGATCGAGAAGGGCAGCAAGTTTGGCAAAGAGCAGGCCGAGGAAGCGTGGCAAGAGTCGGAGGTTGCTGCACTTTATCGGTTGTTCGATGTGGGCGTGAGGGTGCCCCGGCCGCACGTGTTCACCGATGGCGTGCTGTTGATGGATTTGATCCTCGATGAAGACGGCCGGCCGGCGCCTCGGTTGTTCGATGTGGATCTCTCCGAGGAAGAAGCCACCAAGATGCACCTGTTTTTGGTGCGGCAGTCGGTGTGGATGTTGTGCGCGGGCTTGGTGCACGGGGATCTTTCCGAGTGCAATGTCCTGCTGGCGTGGGACGGTCCGATGATCATCGACTTTCCGCAGGCCACGGATGCCGCCCAAAATGCGAATGCGAAGTCGCTGTTCGTTCGCGACATCGACAACCTCACCCGGTATTTTGCGCGGTTTGCGCCGGAGATTGCGGCTACGAAATACGGCGAGGAAATCTGGGGTTTGTACGAGCGCGCTCAATTGTTCCCGGATTCCCGGCTGACGGGTACCTGGAGAGGGTCCGATCGACGGGCGGATACGCGCAGTGTGCTTCGCGAAATCGAGACGGCCGCTCGCGATGCTCAGCGCAAGCGCGAGATCGACGGAGGAAAGCCGATCAATATCCATGTGGATGCGCGGGCGATGGAGCGGGAGTTGCCGCGGGACGCCCGCTCGGCGCCGCGGGATGTTCGGGGATCGCGGGATGCTCAGGGCCCGCGGGATCTTCAGGCACCACGGCGGGATTCTCGCCCGGCTGGCCGGGACGCTCGCCCGTTCCCTCGAGATTCTGGAACTTCCGTCCGAGACTCCGGCCCTCCGCCCCGAGATGCTCGTTCGAACCAGCGCGATGGGCGTGGTTCGCGCGAGCCCGATCCGGCGGAGGGACCGTCTGCGGCACTTCCTGATTTGGACGATTTGGACGCCTTCCTGCTCGAGGAGTAGGCGCCCAAGTAGTCAAGTGATTAACTAGGGTCTGTCTTCGAAACTAGACCCACATCATTGCGCAAGCAAGCGCCACCATAGCGGCATAACTCTGAATGTTTTTCTCGAAACGGGTTGCAAACCGACGGTAGTGCTTGAGGCGAGCGAAGGTGTGCTCTACGTGC
>SYKL01000196.1 GCA_005797785.1 Pseudomonadota bacterium
CTCCGCTAAGGCGCTCCGTGGGTACCAACACTGATTTTCGCCATCCCAGGAGGACACCATGTTGATATGGGCAATGATCGAACTCGCGAGTGCAGGCACTTGCTCGTTTCTTGCAGACGGCCGTCCCGCGACCCACGCGACCTGCGGGTCGTTCGAGACCCTAAGCGTGAAATGTACCACGGATGGCCTGAACGCGAGCCCGGACCAGGTCGTCGGCTTGCGAACCCACCTTTCGCACCTTGAGGTCTACGCGATCACCGATGAATGGTTGTACGACACCTTCAAGGGGAAATTCGGAAAGGAAGCATCGGCGAGCTTGGTAGGTTCGGGCCGTTCTCAGTTCGTCTTCGGCGATGCGGCATTGTCCATGGCCGACCTATGCACGGTGCCTCGGAAAGAACGCCGCGAATCCATCGACGTGGAAGTCTCCGTCGTCGCCCGGAAGCAGTCGGGGTACCAAGATCAGTGGATCGAGAGCACAGGCACGGTCCAGCGGGTGCCCATTTACGACGGCGGCTACACGGTGTCCGCCGGAAAGCTCACCTTGAGCCAACTGCCGCCGTTCACCGGTGCTCAGGACAAGCAAGCCACCATTGAGGTTCCGCTGCTGGACGGTGAACATCAATCGTTTTCCGAAGACGCCACCTCGGCCTATCGCTACCTCACGGTCCAGAACGACGACAACGGCGTCGGGGCCTGGCGGCTCACCACCTTGATGCTCAACGAGACGGAGCTTCGAGAGCGATATCGCGCCGAAATGGCCGACGCCGATCCGTACGCCTGGGTGAAGGCACAAGTCGATGTGGCGATCGGAAGCCCACCCAAGGCCGGTGGACTAAAAGGTTTCATGCAAGCTCTCAACGGCGAGGCAGGCCCCAAGGACGCCCTGGGAGCAGGTGTACCTGTGGTTCCCACATCGCGGTGTCAACAAGGTCCCCTTCGTGGAACTCAAGTCGAAGAAAGGAACCAAAACGGATTGGACGGCGACCACCGGCACGATTCCGTGGGAGCATCGGTGGTCTGAATTGCCGGCCGGTCCGTACTATTTCACCAATTCCTACAACCAGCAGGAACGAATCGACCTTCCACAGCAAAGGCTACATGCGTGGGTTGGACGAAAAGACGCCACCATCTTGGTGGTCTGGGCGTACCTCGCCGGCGAAATCTCAGCGAACGGTGCGCTGCCCGCCGCCGAAGACCTGGCCACCCGCACCGTATCCGGCATCAAAATTCTAAAATAGGGTGCAGGCGCGGAACAGCGGACTGGCCTCCTAGAGCGCGGGCCTGAGACGCTGATCCGCGAAAGGCACGGTTGGGGTTGCCGGAGCGCAGCAACCGGGTGATCTGGTGCTCGGAGGGCGGATCATCGTGAGTGGACCGGGTCAGGCGTTGTCACTGGACCTACGGGAGCGAGTCGTTTCAGCGTACCTCGAGGGTGGGGTACGAATGGTCGACTTGGCGGCCCGCTTTGGGGTTGGAGAAGCAACGGTAAAACGGTGGGTTCGGCGCCACAGGACGCGAGGGACGCTGGAGCCAGGTCCATTTTACGCTCGAAAGTCGATCATCGATGAAGCTGGCGAAGCATTGATTCGCGCAATTATCTCGGAAAAACCGGATCTGACCCGTCTTGAGATCACCGCGGCGTACAACGAGAGGGTCGAGCGTCCAGTGAGCACTTCTGCGATCCAACGGGCCATTGAACGGATCGGGCTTACTCGAAAAAAAAGACTTTCCATGCAACGGAAAGGGAAACCGAGCGAGTAATCGCAGAACGAGAAGCCTTTCGTCAGCTTCAACCCAATTGGAGCGCGGACAAATTGATCTTTATCGACGAGGCGGGATCGAACGCGGCGATGGATCGGGAATATGGTCGTGCTGAACGCGGCGAGCGTGTTCACGGCCACAAACCGAGAAACTGGGGCGACAACATCACAATGTTGGGTGCCATCGGAATCTCGGGGTTCGCGACGTTGGTGAGCATTCCCGGCGCGACCGACACAGAGATTTTCGTAACCTTCATCAGAGACTTTCTCGCTCCCGAGCTCAAACCAGGCCAGGTCGTCATCATGGACAACCTCCAGGCCCACAAGGGCCCCGAGGTACGTCAGGCCATTGAAGCAAGAGGAGCAACGCTTGTTTTCCTGCCTCCATACTCGCCAGACCTGAATCCAATCGAGCTCTGCTGGTCAAAGGTCAAGAACTACCTACGGTCTGCCGCCGCGAGGACGAGGGATACCCTGAATCAGGCCATCGCCGAGGCAATGGCCTTGGTCTCCCAAACCGACTGCCGCGCTTGGTTTCGACACTGCGGGTACCAGGTGCCAGGGTGATCGATCCGCGCTCTATATGGGAATCTCCGCCACATACGCCATCAACCACGTGCCGTCCGCCAATTGCTGCGCGGCGGCGTCTTTCACCCAACTGCGTTCGAGCTCCAGGTTCAACGGAGGTCCCAGTGAAACCTCCAAATCGGGGGTCAACGTCGCCCCGTCGACCGTCGTAAAACTGCGGATGTCTTGATTTTCCATATTGAATGCGAAGATCCGTTGGCCACCGTCGGGATTGGGCATCCAGTTGGACAGAATGTACTGATCCGGCCCTCCTCCGCCGGTGTTCATGTCCCGGCTGGCGACGTTGTCGTAGGAAAAGCTCGTTCCATTGTCCGATGTAGCCAGCGCCATCCAACCATCGTTCGATTGAAGCACATACATAAAGTAGTCATCACCGATCCGCTGAGTGAGCGAGTCTTTCCGGTTTTGACCTTCATTATCCAGGGCAATGCCCTCCCATTCAAAATTGAAACCGTCGGCACTCACGTTGGAGATGATGTCGATCGTCTGATCCGAACTCCCATTCGTGATGTACATCCGAAAACTGCCGTCGGGCAGTTGCACGATGTCCGGATCACCGATCGGCGGATGGTTCGCTCCAAAGCCGTTCATCGCCGCGTAGTAATAGGACCACGTGGATCCGTTGTCATCGGAAACCGCCACCGCAATGTTGTCCTTGTCGTCGACCAGGTGGTATCCCGTGTAGTAGATGAGGATACGGCCGCTCGGAAGCACGAGCATGTTCGGCGTATTTCCTTGATCGGTGAGGACCACATTGTCCCGAACGTAATGGACACCATCTACGGACCGAGCGAGTAGGATCCGCCTTGGACCTGGACCATCACTCTCCTCCTCGGAGTAGTCTGCGGGCCCGACCGGGGGCGTCAGCACTTCCGCGTCGATCGCCCCAAGATCCGTTTCCGAGGTGTCGCCGACAGAATCGGAGGTATCGCCAACGGAATCTGCCGTGTCGGCCACCGAATCCGTCGTGTCTCCACTGTCGAGCGGACTTTCCGGCGTACACGCAGCCAAGACCGCCACAAACGCCCCGATCGGCATCCGTCCTAAGAAAATGGCCATAACTTTCTCCTGGGGTTTGCAGCCGTACTTTGCGTCACGGCGCTCAACGCTGTCAACGATGAAACTCGACGCGCGGGGTCTGGCTCTAAAAGCCCATCCAACCATGGTAAGTCGACCGAAGCATGTTCCCGCCAACGCAAGCGTTGTTGGCCATCGATCATGCTTTGAGGCGGTTTTCGAGTGATCAGCGAGGCCGCCAAAGCGCCCAACGAATAGTAGTCCGAGGCCGGACCCGCCCCCCCGGCAAATTGTTCCGGGGCCATGTACCCAAACGTCCCGGTCACGGTACCGCCGATGGTGCGAATTCGATCGGCCACCGAACCAAAATCGATCAGCACCAACCTCCCATCTTTGCGGCGTAGCACATTGGTGAGCTTCAAATCCCGGTGTACCACCGGCGGTGACAGGCTGTGCAAATAATCGAGGATCGTCGCCAACTCGTCCACGATCTCCTTCACCTCTTGTGGAGAATAACGGCGACCGTCCATTTCCGCCTGCAGACTCTGTCCATCGATCTGTTCCATCGCCAGCCAAAGGGTCCGGTTTTTGCCGGTTCCCGTGGCGACATGACCGAAATACTTGGGGATCCCCGGATGATCGAGCTGCCGGAGCACCTCAGCCTCGCGAACTGCCAGTCGGTAGGCGCTCTCGTCGACGGCCAGCGGCACCCGCATCTCCTTGACCGCGACCCTCTGCCCGCGTTCATCCAGGGCCGACCACGTGGTTCCCGAGGTTCCATGCCCTAACGCCGCCTGAAGTGCCCAGCGCTCCGCAGCCAAGGGGGTGGCCCCACAACCCGCGCAGACATTTCCAGGCGAAGACACACCACAATTTGCGCAAATCGCCGCCACAGATCGGGCGGCGGGGGCTGGCGCAAGCGCTGCGGCGGGAGGGGCGATTTCGCGAAGGCCCAACGCCGCAATCGCCACCGACCAGCCTTCAAACAACATCGCCGGGGTCTCGGTGTCGTCCAGCGTCCCCGGCCGATCGCCCGCAACCAAATCCACTTGACGCCCAACCACCGCGTTCAGAACAAAAGGAAGTTCCCCTTTGGCAGCGAGAATTCGCGCGCTTCCTACCCGTCGAACGCGCCATGCGCCCACCGCACTCCCCACCCCCACCGGCGACGAAAGCTGCACCAAAGTCGGTTCGTCGGGGAAAATTCGCGGCCGCCCATCTCCATCCAACCGCCAACCTGCAGATCCATCTTCAAACGCCAGAAACCATTCATTCCAACGGGCGCCGTCCATCCCCTTGCGCACCAGCCCACCCAGCCGAAAGGGGCGTCCATGCCACTTTCCAGACGCGCCCAGCTCCAGTCCGGCGATCCCCTGCGGCGGCCCCGTGAATTGGCCGCCAACAAAAACGTGCGTTCCCTCGCGAATCAGCGCCGCCCCGCAAGAACACAACACCGTCACCGCCAGCGGATGTACCCATTGTGCGGCTTCTTGGCAGGTGGGACAGCGCGCTAGAAACACGGACGGACTCGCGAAGTTGGAACGTCAGCCTACAAGAGTTCCCACGAAAGCGCACTCCAACCCTACTAAACCACCGGCCAACTTCCGTTCTGAAAAACCACCCGGTAACCCTCCGCGTCCTCATAGGTCCGCCCGCGCCGATCCCAATAGGGGTTCAACGCGGAAACCGCTCGATATCCCTGCTGTTCCATCCGATCGACAGCGCGCGCCCAATCGGCTGGATCCGGCAGGTAAAAGACAAGCAGGTTGTCTAATCCGGGCGCGCGGCCCGCGGGATGATCGGGATGGTGGGTGAACTCCAAATGGTAGCCCGCACCCGGATGTCCGAGCATCACCCCATCAAAACCATCGTGGCCCGAGAATCCGCCGATCTCCTCAAAGCCCAGCCCATCTCGGTAAAAACGGACGATCTCCGCCATGCGATCGGTCGGCCGGGCGATGCGGAGATGGGTCGTCAAGGGGTTGACCATCTCAGTAGTTGAACTTCAATCCCGCCCGCACCGAGCGAGGAGCCTGGCGGTACAAGGCCAATCCGAAGTTCTCATCGTCATTTTCGTAGTTCGTGACCACCTGCTCCAGGTCCAGCAGGTTGAACACGTCGAGCGACAGCTCCAGTCCGCGATCTTTCGGCATCTTGAACCGATGCGACAACCGCAGGTCGACGTAATGGACCGCGGGCATGAACCGCGAGCCGCGGCCTTCCGCAAAGCCATTGTAGTCGCCATACAGGTCGACATAGGTACGTTTTTGCCAAGCGTGGCCCGAGTCGAACTCGTATACGAGGCCCACCGTGGAACCCCATGGCGCCGTGTAGCTGCCATTGATTTTCACTTGGTGGAAACTGTGGTAAGGAAGGTAGCCGTACCACCCGGCCGGATTGTCCGGGGTGCCGAGGCCGTTCAGGCCGTCCAGGTATCCGCCGTCCCCAACGTCAAAATATTCAGCACGAACGTCCTGATCGGCCACGTCGTCCAGGTACACGCCGACCTGATTTCCGTCGGACCCAAACGACCCGCCCGACGGCGTTTCGAACTGACCTGGCGTATGACCTTTGGATTCGGAGAGGGTGTAGCTGCCGAGCAGCTGCCATACCCCGTCGTACTTCTTCTCCGCGACCAGCTCAATCGCGCGATAATCCCGCTGCTTCACTGCAGAATTCATGATGTACCAATCGTAGTCGTTGGTGTTCACGTCTTCCGGGATGTTGCGGGTGGTGGAGAGAATTCCACGCAGACCCAGCGAAAACAGCGGCACGATCTCGCGTTCTACGCCGACGGTCAGCTTGTCGAGATGGGCCGGCTTCAATTTGGAATCGAACAACAGAGGCGAAGCGCTTTGCTCCCAAATCAAGTCGTATTCACCGGTTTCGGGGTTGTTTTCGTAGAGGGAGTAGCCATAGGCCGAGCGGTTGTCCGCCCAGTCCGCCATGGAGTTTCCAGAGATATCGTAGTAACGACCGGCATTGACGGTCGCTACCGTCTTATTGTCGCCGGTGATGTCCCAGGCCACGCCGAGGCGAGGCGCGATCATGTTCATCGCAAACGGAATCTGGTCGACCTCTGGGCCTTCTGGAGTTTCGCGATCGTCCAAATAAACGACGTTTTTGTCGTTCTGGAACAGCGTTTCGCGGTCGTACCGAACGCCCACATTCAACGTCAGATTCTTGTGCGGCTGCCAATCGTCTTGGAGGAAGGCCGACATCAACAGGCCGCGGTGGCCGAGGGGGCCAACATCCGCGTACTCATAATATTCATAGCAGTCGGAGTAGTCTCCCGTTTCACAGGGGAAACCGCCACTCTCTGTTGCATAATATTTACGGCCGCCTTCGGCGCCGGTGTATTTCAACTCGCGGGTGTCGCCCACGGCCCAGGTCTCAAATCCAGCTTTGAATTTGTGTTTACCCAAGGCGCGATTGACCAATCGGGTGGCATACAAACCGCCGCCGATGCGGGTGCGATCGTTGAAGTCGAAATCGGTCCAATTCTGCAGGTATTTCCCTGAATCGAGGTCGATGATCGTCGGCGTGTCTTCATCGCCGGACATCGGCACTACATTCAGCGAAAACTGCCAATACCCTGCTTTGAGCTCTATCTGCGTCAGAGCGTCGGGGCGCCATTCACCGGTGAGCAGGTGCGACATCGTGCCGGCGAGTCGCTTGGATTGCGATTCCGGCAAAAATTGGGAGGAGGTCTGCTCGTTGATGGTGCGGGACAACTCGCCATTGAACATGTAGCGAAGCGTCAAATCCGGCGTAATGAACCAGCTGACCTTGGCCAACAGCGACCCATTGCGCGTGCGGTATGGGGTGTCGGGATTCATCCCTTCGAACACCTGCTCTCCCATCCCCAAATCGACCGCGCCGAAGTACCAGAGCTTCTCCTTGAGGATCGGCCCGCCGGCCGTCAACGAAAGTGTCGGAGTTTGGAAGCGCCGTTTAGCGGTGGGCACTTCCTCGTGCGTCTCTAAGTCGACGATGTCGTACTTACCAAAAGAGGCGTCGGTGCTCAAGTACAGGCCGGCGCTGCCGTGGTGCTCGTCGCCGCCGTCCTTGATCGCCACATTGACCAACATGCCGGCGAACTGGCCAAATTCGGCGGGGGCCCCGTCTGTATAAACCTGTATATCTTGGATCGCGTCGAAATTGACGTTGGATCCGAAGGTCTTGGTGGCCGGATCGCGGGTGGACACGCCGTCCACCGAGTAGTTGTTTCCATACTGGCCTTCGCCGCGAACCGACGGATTACCGTCGCTGGGACCGCCTTTGGAGGAGTCGGTACGCCCGGAAACGCCAGGGAGCATCGCGACCGCGTCCTGATAAGAGCGACCCACCGGAAGATTTTGGAGGAGATCCTCGGAAAGGGAGTTCGAAAACGACGACCGCGTGCCGTCGATCACCGGGCGAGCGCTTTCGACGACCATCACTTCCGTGTCGTCCGCCGCGCGGAAGGCCACCGGAATGTAGGAGGTGCGATCGAGGGAAACCTCCACAGTCAACGAAACTGGAGGGACATTATCTGCGATCACCAGCACATCGTGAGTGCCGGCCGGAACCGCCAAAAATCGGAAGCTGCCGTCCTTGCCCGACACGGTCTGCAGCTCGCCGGCGATTCCGCTACCGGAAACGATGATTTCCGCGCCTTCGACCGGCGTTCCGTTGACATCGACGACAGTGCCGCGGATCGAGCCAATCTCCGCAGCTTCGGCGATCATCGGGGCCAACAACGCGAGGGGTACCCACAAATTCCGGATCATTCGGCACCCCCGTACGTCAAGGTGGGATATTCGCAAGGAATGTCAGTATCTACAGGGATATCCGTATCGGCGTCCGTATCCAGACCATCGGTATCCACATCGGTATCGGCCGCATCGGTATCGCCCGCATCGGTATCGCCGCCGGCATCCGAACAACCCGGATAAAGGTCATTTCCGTCGGCATCCACCACCTTGAAGCTGACCACCGTATCCGGAGGAAGATCCGGCGCCTCAAAGGTCGCCGTCGCCGTGCCACAACCCGCCGTCAACGGAAGGGACGGTCCATCCTCCACTTGAACGAACATGTTCGTCGCATCGAACCCGCATCCCGAAAGCGTCACAGCATCCCCGGCAACAACCCCCTCGGACACCGATTCAACGTAGGGAGCCCCCGGGCATTCCACGAAGTAGTACCCATTCGCCAAGGTGGAAGCGTCGCCATCGGGCTGGGTGACCACCACATCGGCGTAGCCATGCTCGCCCGCCGGCATCGTGCCAAACAGCTGATAACCCTTGTCGGTCGCAAGCTCTGGCGCGGTGAGGTCGGACAGCTCTGCGCCGCCCACTCTTACAGAGGCGCCCTCTTCAAAGCCATGACCGCTAACTTTCACCGCATTGCAGCCATCGACCCAACCGTAGATCGGCCGAATCGACACGACTTCGAAGCCGATGCTGTTTGCATTGCAGCTCAACAGAGCGAAGACCGCCAACAACCTTGCCACCTTCATGTTCACCCCGACCGCCGCCCTCTAAGTCACCCGTGCTCCGTCTGCAACGGCGCGAACTGCGATAGCGGGTGCAGCGGCGCCGAAGGCGGTCGGCGAAGCCAACGGAACCCGCGAAACACGCGGTGCCCGCAGGGCAATCGCCCAGAAACCGATCCGACATCACCAGCCAAAATCACGCCTTGGCTTCGGGCACATCTTCTTGCTCAAGTCGGATGTCGCTCTTGAGCGCGGGGTGAACCCCCGTTTTATCCGCATAGAACGCCCGAATGACGTCCATATCCGCCTTGATGTTGCCGGACGGCATCAGCGCCGGTCCGATCCCCGCTTGCTTCTTGCCGAAATCGAGAAAGCCCAAAAGGATGGGAACACCGGCCTCTTGGGCCATAAAGTAAAAACCGCTCTTCCAATACTTTCGGTAGCTGCGGGTGCCTTCAGCGGGAACCATCAACAACAGAGCTTCCGACTTGCGAATGCGCTCGGCGGCGGCCTGCACTAGGCCTTGGGCTGCGCTACGCTCGACCGGTTGACCGCCCATCGCCCGGAACAACCAACCAAAGGGGGGACGAAACAGTTCTTTTTTGCCCAACCACGAAAAACTGATTCCCATCGCCCAACCGGCCCACAGCGCGTAAAACCAGTCCCAATTACTGGTATGCGGCGCCGCGATGACGATCGCCTTCGACAACCCCTCGGGAAAATCCTGATGGACCGTCCAGCCCAAAAGACGTAGGATCGTCCGACCAAACCAGGTGCTGATGCCCCAACAGCGCGGGAACCCATGTGCAGGCAAGCTCGCCTCCCTCGGTCTTCATGACCCGGGAAGCGCGAAACGTCGAGAACCCTTGACGCGTCAAGAGTTTATTCGCAGCAGGCCACCGGCCGGGCGGTGCTGCAGCTCGTGTTGGTCGGCCCATCAAAATACGAGGTCAACCCCGTTGAAGTTGCCGTGCTGTCCGTCCAGTTCCCGCAGTTGCTGTAGGTCGCTTTGCCTACATACCGGCCTACATCCGGCGCAGCACAACCCGAAATGACGTTGTAGCTCGAACCATCGGTCTGAATCGCGGCGCTGTAGTCAATCCACGCTCCGTTCACAGGCACATCCGTTGTCGATGCCGAGCGTTCATACTCGGAAACATGGCACATATGCGAACCAGGGTATTCGGTCGCACACTTGGCCTGAGCCCCCGCCCGCCCGGACATGTTGCCCGTAGTGGTGGCGGTCGTATACCCCGCAAAATACTCCTTGTAAGGCGAGTTACAGCACGCCAACTTGAGCATCGAGCTGCACGAGAGCGAAGTGGCCGTGTCCATCTGCAAGGTGAGGCCAGTGGATGTCACGGTTGCATCGGTCCAATTGCCGCAATTGCTGTAAGTCGCCTTTCCGGAATACCGACCGACTTCCGGGGCCGTTGCTCCAGAGATCACTTGGTAACTGCTTCCGCTGGTGAAACACGAGTAATCCAGCCACGCACCGCCTGCGGGAACCGCCGTCGCCGAAAGGGTCGCATGGTACTCCCCCACATGGCAGAGGTGGCTCCCCGCAAATTCGGCATCGCAGGCCGCATGCATTCCCGCACGCCCGCCAGCGTTGCCGTTGTAGGTTCCGCTGGTGAATCCCGCGAAACTGGCCGCTTCTTCACCCCATTCGTCGCCGCTCGGTCCCGGTGCACCGGTCGGTCCTTGCGCCCCCGTGCCCGGTGGGCCTTGAACGCCCTGAATGCCTTGAGGTCCCTGGTCCCCGTCATCGCCTTTCGGACCTTGCGGCCCGATTTCGCCTTGTGGACCTTGCGGGCCGACTTCCCCTTGCGGGCCTTCCGGGCCCTCGGGACCCTGCGGACCTTCCGGACCCTCGGGACCCTGCGGACCTTCCGGGCCCTGAGGACCTTGTGCTCCTCCGGGCGTTCCGTCCTTCGCGAGTGTTTGCCAGTTCGAACCGTCAAAAATGAAAGACTCTCCTTGAACGGTGTCATAATAAGCATCGTTCAAGTCGGGGTTCAACGGCGCGGAAGCAAGGCTCCCAAGCCAGTGAATCGTCACTCCATCCTCGCCCGCAGGGCCGGGTGCACCGTCATCACCCGCGGGGCCCTGTTCGCCCGCTGGACCCTGCTCTCCCGGCGGTCCCTGCGGGCCCGTGTCCCCCGCCGGGCCTTGAATGCCTTGTTCGCACGCCGCAAGCAGCACCAGGGCCCAGATTCCGCGCATGTGTCCTCCCGTTCCCAACCGCGCGCCATCTAATCTGATGAACCGCAGGATCCGCCACTTGAGACTTCTTGATACAGTCTGCACCACAAAATGGTAAATCCATTGACCATGTGGAGGACGCCATGAGGGTTTGGATCGCCGGTGGAACGGGCGTGATCGGCCGGCCGCTCGTCAAAGCGCTGATGGAGCTCGGCCACGAGGTCACGGCCATGGTGCGCGATCCGGACGCGGCGAAGCGGGTGCTTCCCGAAGCCGTCGCTCGCGTTCGCATCGATCTGAACGCACCGGAAACGGTCGCCGAAGCGATGGCGCAAGGGCGACCCGAGGCCGTAATCCACCAGTTGACGGCGATTCCTCCCCATTTGGACGCGCGCAAGGTGGCCAAACAGATGGCACCGACCAACTGGTTAAGGTCGGTGGGTACGAGGGTTTTGGTAGATGCCGCCAAGGCCGCCGGGGTGCGCCGATTCATCGCCCAGAGCATCGCCTTTGTGCACCGACCTGGACCGCCGGGGTTGAGAACAGAGGAGGATCCCCTCTATCTCGACGCTCCCGCGCCCTTTCAGGCGATGGTAAAGGCGGTTGACGATCTCGAACGCACCACCCTGGAAATGCCCGAGGGAATGGTACTTCGGTACGGGTATTTCACCGGGGCACATTCAATCTTTGTGCCCGGCGGCAACATGTACGAGAGCGTCCGCAAAGGAATGGTGCCGTTGGTGGGCGACGGAAACGGCGTTTTCTCGTTCATTCACATCGACGACGCGGTCGCTGGCACCCTGGCCGCGCTGGAAAAGGGCATTCCCGGCATCTACCAGATCGTGGAGGATGAACCGGCAGCCGCTCGCGATTGGCTCCCGGTGTTTGCGCGACACTGCGGCGGTTGGCAGCCCTGGAAAGTCCCTGTTTGGATGGGGCGATTGGGGGGCGGCCCCTACGGCGTGTTCTTGATGTGCGAGATGCAGGGCGCCACCAACACCAAGGCCGCGGAAGTGCTCGGGTGGCGGCCGCAGCGCTCCTGGCGCGAATACTGGAAATCGTAAAGGGGTTGACGATCTGAGCGGTGACGCCTTTCGACCGAAACGTCACCCGTCGCCACTTCCAGCGCCGCCGACCTTCCGGTATGGTGAGCGCGGAGATCCCCTATGGAACCGGAAAAAGACTACGCCTACGGCGAGCGAAAGGCGCCGGAGATGCCCGACCGTGCCTTGGAGCCCGGTGAAGGCCGAATCACAGGCTACCTGTCGGCGGCGCTCGGGATCATGAGTTTGCTCGGGGTGATCTGCTTTTACTATCCGAGCTGGCTCACCACGCCAGAGCTGCGGGAGCTGTATTCGGTGTCCACCCTCCGGCTTATTCTCCGGATTTCGCTAATTACTTCCTTCACTCTGGGGCTGGTGACCTTCATTCGCAACAAACGAAAGCGGATGGGCGCCGTCGGCGTGATCTGCACGTTGGTGGCATACCTTCTTGGGGGTGCGGACGTCCCCGTAGGCGAGCTGCATGAAACTCCGATCGCGGTAGGCATGGACTGGTTGCTGCTCGATCTGCTGCGTTCGGCGATCATGTTCATTTTCATCGAGAAGCTGTTTCCAAAGTATAAGGAACAGGCGATTCTTCGCCCGGGTTGGCGCACGGACTTGAGCTATTTCACCATCAACCACCTGTTGATCGGGTTTTTGTTGTTGGGCGCCAACCGGGTGGTTCCTGGGCTGATGAATTGGGCGGTGAACGCAGATCTCCAAGGGTGGGTGCGCAGTGCGCCCGTGCCCCTGCAGGTGGTGTTGCTGATCTTCGCGGCCGATTTCTTCCAGTACTGGGTGCACCGGGCGTACCACGAAATTCCGCGTTTGTGGAAGTTGCATGCCGTGCATCATTCGACCGAATACATGGACTGGCTCGCGGGCTCCCGCAACCACATCGTGGAGATCTTCTTCGATCGTACGTTGTCGTTCCTTCCGTTGTATCTGCTCGGTCCCGATAAGGGTGCGCTTGACGCCTACGTGCTGTTTGCATCGATTCAAGCGGTGTTTGTCCACGCCAACGTCAACATCCCGTTCGGGCCTTTGCGCTATCTGATCGTCACCCCGCAATACCACCATTGGCATC
>SYKL01000197.1 GCA_005797785.1 Pseudomonadota bacterium
AGGAGGAGGAAGAGGAAGGCGAACGGGGTGAACACGAACGGGGTGAACACGAACGGGGTGAACACGAACGGGGTGAACACGAACGGGGTGAACACGAACGGGGTGAACACGAACGGGGTGAACACGAACGGGGTGAACACGAACGCTGGGGGGACGATGACTAACCCGACCTCGATGAAATCCGAGGTTCAAGCAAGCGTGATCCTCGGTACTTGTCTGTTGTTGGCGGGAAGCGCGGTGGCGGTGGCGTCGACGGAGCTCAGCGTCACTCCCGTGCAACCTGTGGAGGTGGTGGTGCAGGTCGCAGCGCCGGCGCCCGGGGTGGTGCCCGCGCGGGCTCCGCACCAAACCCGACGACCGGTCCGTCGATCGAGGGCGTCGTGAGCTCGTTTTTGGCGATGGGCACGGAGTGGTGGATCGCTTGCGATCGCCCCGACCTGCTCGCCGACGCGGAAGCGTGGGTGCGGGCTGCGGAACACCTGTTGAGTCGGTTTATTCCCGATTCGCTTTTGTGTCGGTTGAATGCAGAACGGATTGCGGAGCATCCGCTGTTGGCCGCGGTGGTGTCCCGGGCGTTGGTGGCCCAGGGGCAAACGGACCAGGTGTTTGACCTTGGCTTGGGCGACGAGCTGTGCGCATTGGGGTACGACCGGGACTTTGGGGCCGGACTGCCGGTGGCGGCGGTGCGCACCCTCCCGCGTTCGCAGCTTGGGGTCCACGTCGATGGAACGGTCGTGCGTTTAACCGGCGCGGGAACGATGGATCTCGGCGGGATTGCCAAAGCCTGGACGGTGGATTTCGTTCACGATCGGCTGCGCGCGAACGGTGCCACGCGCGTGCTCGTGGACGGCGGCGGAGACCTGCGCGCGTCGGGCCAAGAGTGGGACTTGGCCGGCCCAGACGGGCACCCCTTCCGGATCGGCGATGGGGCGGTGGCGACCTCCTCGTGTCTGAAACGGAAATGGAAGGATGCAACGGGGAAGACGCTGCATCATCTGGTCGACCCGGCGACCGGGCAACCGGCTGAGTCGACGCTGGTGGCGGCGACCGTCCGCGCAAAAACCGCAGTGGATGCGGAGGTGTTTGCAAAAGCGGTGGTGATTCGTCCGGCATTGCTGGAGCGCGTCACCGCGTTGGGAATGTCGGCTCTGGTGCAGGATCGGAATCTTCAATGGTGGGTAACTGGCAATTGGGAGGCTTCATGAGCGCCTTATGGATCGCGATTCGAGTCACGGGGCTGGTGAGCTACGCCGCCCTGACCCTTGGAATGATGTTTGGAGTGATGCTTTCGGGTCGGGGGCTGCATGTTCCGACGCTGCACGAACTCCACCGATCGTGGACGATGGTTGCCCTAGGGTTCGGCGTGCTGCACGGTGCATTGTTGGCGGTGACCGAAGCGAAACTGCTGCTGGATGGGGAGATCGCGGTGGGCGGTCTGGCGCTGATGATTGTGGGCGGCCTGGTCGCGGCGACCACCCTTCGGCAATACATCGGGGTCGCGGCCTGGCGTGCGTTGCACACTCTCGCGTTTGCGGCTTGGGTGTTGGCGGCTGGGCACATGGTATGGGCAGGGAGCGATCTGCAGCAGCCGGTGACGTTCACCCTCGCATATGGAAGTATCGCCGCGTTTCTTGGCGCTTTTCTTCTTCGTGTGGGCGCGGCGGTTTGGGCCCGCAAGGTGGCCAGTGCGTGATCGTGAACGCCCTATCCCGGAACTGCCGGTTTAACATGTCGAAGTTCGCCCGTACCTCCCGGAAAATGCAGTGCGATCTGGACCCGCGTCTCCGGGGTGTCGATCCGATGGACGGCAAAATCGATCCCTTCGGCGGACAATTGTGCACCTTCCGGCAGAACTGCGATCAACGCCGCGAGGTGGTCGCTGTACAGGTGCACATCTTCCAAATACCCGCCCGCCCGATCGATGGCTTCGCGCGCCCGATCCAGCGCTACCATTCGGGGAATGCGGGCGAAGGCTTCGAGGGTCATGCGCTGCCTCCCTTCGTGCGACGTGTGAGGAGTGGATCATGAATTCTCTTCCCGACCTGCTGCTTCACCCGACCCCCACCCTGTTCTTCACCGGCAAGGGGGGCGTTGGCAAGACATCCCTTTCGGCGGCGACCGCGTTGGCGCTGGCGGACTCCGGCAAAAAGGTGCTGTTGATCAGTACGGATGCCGCTTCGAACCTCGACGAAATGTTGGGGGTTCCGCTGAAAAATACGCCGGTGCCGGTTCCGGGTGCTCCAGGGCTGTATGTGCTGAACATCGACCCGGATGCGGCCGCCGAAGCCTACCGTCAGCGGGTACTGGTGCAGATGGAAGATGCCGCGGAACGCGAGACGGTGCGAGAACAATTGTCGGGCGCTTGCACCACGGAAATCGCCGCCTTTGATGAGTTTGCGGGTTGGCTGGCGGGTGATGCTATCGAATTTGACCACCTAGTGTTCGACACGGCGCCGACCGGGCACACCCTGCGGCTGCTTAGCCTCCCCAAAGCGTGGACGGGCTTTCTCGCGGGCAATGACCGAGGGGCTTCCTGCCTTGGACCCCATTCAGGTCTAAAAATGCAGGAAGTGCGTTTCCAAGCGGCGATGGACGCCCTCGTCGATCCGGCGCAAACCACCGTGGTTTTGGTAGCGCGCCCTGATCCCGGCGCACTCCGGGAGGCCGCTCGCACCGCCACCGAACTGAACGCGCTGGGGATGATCAATCTAAGACTTGCGATCAACGGTGTCTTTCATGCAAGCCTTGCGGACGATCCCACCGCGATGGCGATCGAGGCACAGGGCCGGGCTGCGCTGGCTGCGCTTCCGCCGGAGTTGGCGGGATACCCGAGGGATGAAATTCCGCTTCGTCCCTTCGACACGGTGGGCTTGGCGGCGTTGCGGGCGTTGTTCGGCGGGGGTGGCGTTCCTTTGCCCGAGGCGGTCCAAACTGGGGCTGCGTATTCCGACTTGTCGGCGTTGGCGGATGCGCTTGCCGCGGACGGGCGTGGGTTGATTCTGGTGATGGGGAAGGGCGGGGTCGGGAAGACTACCGTGGCGGCAGCGCTGGCGATTGGACTCGTACAAAGGGGGCACTCGGTGCACCTGACCACCACCGATCCCGCGGCGCATGTGCAAGCGACGCTCGCGGGAACCCTCCCGGGCCTCCAGGTGGATCGCATCGATCCCAAACTCGAAACCGAGCGGTACATCGCGAAGGCGATGACCACCCGCGGGCGTGGCCTGAATGACGCGGAAAAGGCCCTGTTGCTGGAGGACCTCCAGTCCCCGTGTACCGAGGAGGTCGCCGTTTTTCATGCGTTTTCGCATGTGGTGGGTGAAGCGCGGTCGCGGTTTGTGGTCCTGGACACCGCACCCACCGGACATTCGCTGCTGCTGATGGATGCAACGGGTGCATACCACCGCCAAATGATGCATTCGCTCGACCCTCACACGGCCGAGCGCGTGACCACGCCGCTGATGCGGCTCCAAGATCCGGCCTACACCAAGGTGATCGTGGTCACCCTTCCGGAGGTCACGCCCGTTTCACAGGCGGCGGCCCTGCAAGCGGATCTGCGGCGAGCGAAAATCGAGCCCGTCGCTTGGGTTTTGAACAAGAGCCTGGTGGCCGCCGGCACAAGGGATCCGCTGCTGTCGGCGCGGCTTGCCGGCGAACGCCGTCAAATGGCGAGGATCGAGGCGGGGCTCGCCGCAAAAACGTATCTGGTGCCGTGGCTTCCGGAAGCGCCCGTGGGTGTGGATGCGCTTGGGGCGCTGGTGCGACAGAAAGCCCAGCGCGAACCTCTCGGTTAGGGCTGAACCAACACTCCCTTCACCTTATAATCTTCAGCCTTGTACGTACTCTTTAGATTCAACGCGCCAGACTTGATTTCTCCGGTGCGGTCGTCGATCGCCAAATTCAAGATTTGCGGCGCCTTCACCTGGGTGAAGAATCCCGTTCGCTCGACCTTCACCTCCAGCGACGGAACCGCCAACGCTTCCAAAATGTGCAGGTGAATGTGGGAATCGTCCGGGAACGTCAGCGTGTCCTGGACCACCGTTCCCGTCTGCAGGGAGGTCAGCTCCACCGTGTACGTGCGCCCGGCCACCAAGGGTTCGGTGGCTTGGGCAGCGGTCAACCAAAGAGAAAGAAGCAGGCTGGTCATGGTGGGTTCCGGGGCATGGTTCGCTTCAGAATACTGCGGCTTAGGCCCGGGCTCGCTGCGTCCGGAACGTGCGGAGTCCATTCGTTGCCAGTGAGGCCAACAACGACCAGATCGCGGACTCGTTGGGGCGCGGGTCCTTTCCGTGCGCGATGCGGTGCATCTGCCGCGCATACCAAGCCACCTCCATCATTCCGGCGCGATCGACCAGTGCAATCCCGGTGGTGATCGGCTTGACCTGATACCGGGGTTCCTGCTCGGACAACAGCCGCGAAGGACGGTCCGGTTCGATCGCCAACGCCCGAGCGATCCCGACAAAATCGGTCGCTCCGGAAGCGATCGCATCGTTCATCCCCTGGCGACTCCGAAATCCGCCGGTCACCATCAACGGAGTTTTGGTGGTCGAGCGCGCTTTTTCCGCGAACTCGAGGAAGTATGCTTCGCGCGACTGGGTGGAGGCCTTTTGGACCAGCTGCTTTCGGCCGGTCATCGCTGGGGCTTCGTAGGTTCCACCTGAGATTTCGATGAGGTCGATGCCTTCTTCCGACAACGCGCGGATCACTTCCAACGACTCTTCTTCGGTGAACCCGCCGCGCTGAAAATCCGCGGAGTTGAGTTTGATCCCCACCGAAAACTCCGGCCCCACCTGCCGACGGATCTCGCGGTACACCTCGAGCGCAAACCGGCGTCGGTTTTCAGGGCTTCCACCCCATTCATCCGTTCGCACATTGTGTTTCGGCGAGAGGAACTGACTCACCAAATAGCCGTGGGCGCCGTGGATTTGAACCCCGGTGAACCCCGCTTTCTTAGCAACAGCCGCCGTCGTTCCAAACCGACGGATGATGTCGTGAATCTCCTCGACGGTGAGCTCCCGCGGGGTGGCAAAAAACGACTGCATCTGTGGATCGAAGGGAACCGCAGAGGGCGCCACGGTGGCGGCATTCAACCCTTTCGGAGATTGTTTTCCCGGATGGTTCAATTGCATCCACAGGGCGGTTCCGCCGCGGGTTCCAGCGGATGCCCACTGCTGCAACAGCGGGAGATCGCGCTCGTCTTCCACGGAAACATTGTTGGGTTCGCCGATCGCGCGGCGGTCGATCATCACGTTTCCAGTGATGCTGAGCCCAATCCCGCCGTCCGCCCAGCGCCCGTATGACCTGCCCTGATTCTTCGGACCATTCATTACGTTAGAAGGGTCCCCATCGCCGGGTTGTTCAGGGTTAACTGTCTGTTTTTGAACTCTTGCGGCGTTTGGTAGCTCAGGCTCGAATGGGGACGAACCTGATTGTATTGC
>SYKL01000198.1 GCA_005797785.1 Pseudomonadota bacterium
AGCGCGATGCGATCGGTGGGCGAGGTGATGGGGATCGGTCGCACCTTCCAGGAAGCCTGCTTGAAGGCGATTTCCTCGTTGGAAGGAGGGTGGCCGGACGTCACCGATTGGGTGGATGAGCGGATCCGCGGCGCTATGGCGGTGGCCACTCCGGACCGATTGGCCGCGATCTTTGAAGGCTTCCGGCGCGGTTGGGACTCATCGGCGATCCATCGTATCACCATGATCGATCTGTGGTTTCTGAACGAGATTCAAGCACTCGTCGCCAACGAACAGGCCCTTTCGGGGCGATTTATCGATGCCGTCAGCCGGGAGGAACTGCTGCGCTCCAAGCGTATGGGTTTCTCCGATGCACAGTTGTCGAAATTGCTGGGATGCAAAGAATCCGCGGTTCGCCAGCGCCGAGCGGACGATGGCATTGTTCCGACGTTTAAGCGGGTGGACACCTGCGCAGCTGAGTTTGAATCGCATACTCCGTACCTGTATTCCACCTTCGAAGATGAGGATGAAGCAGGGGATTCGCCTTCGGATCGCGTTCTCATCTTGGGATCTGGACCCAACCGGATCGGACAGGGGATCGAGTTCGATTATTGTTGCTGCCACGCGGCTTTTGCCGTTCGGGACATGGGCCTGACCGCGGTGATGCTGAACTGCAATCCGGAAACGGTCAGCACCGACTACGATACTTCAGACAAGCTGTATTTCGAGCCGATCTCCAAAGAGTATGTGCAGGCGGTCATCGATCGCGAAAAGCCGCGCGGGATCATTCTCCAGTTGGGCGGGCAAACCCCGTTAAAACTCGCGCGGGACATTGGCCCGGTTCTGGGCACCTCAGCCGACGCCATCGATCTTTCCGAGGATCGCGCTAGGTTTGCAGACTTTCTGCGGGGACTCGACATTCCGCAGCCGCAATCGGCGATCGCTTACAGTGAGCAGGAAGCCTTCGATGCGGCCAAACGGATCGGATTCCCGCTTTTGGTCCGTCCTTCCTATGTGTTGGGCGGCCGAGGCATGGCTATCTGCTACGAAATGGGCGATTTGGAAAGGGTGGTGACCGAAGCGATCCGTTCGTCGGAAGCCCGCTCCTTACTGATCGATCGCTACCTTGAGCAGGCCATGGAATACGATGTCGACGCGATCTGCGACGGCACCGAGGTGATGATCGGTGGGATCATCGAGCACATTGAAGAAGCGGGTATTCACTCCGGAGACTCCGCAGGGGTGCTTCCTCCGGTGGTGCTCACCGCGCAGCTGCGCCGCCAAATGGAAGAGTACACCAAGCGAATTGCGCTGGCGCTGGGCGTGGTTGGCCTAGTGAACATCCAATATGCCGTTCAGGACGAGATCATCTACGTGATCGAGGTCAATCCTCGCGCCAGTCGCACCGTGCCCTTCGTCGCCAAGTCGATCGGCCTGCCTCTGGCGCGGATTGCGACTCAAGTGATGCTCGGCAAAAAGCTCTCGGAGCTTGGACCCTTTCGCAGGCGCGGCGCCGACTTGTTCTTCATCAAAGCGCCGGTCTTCCCGTGGCGAAAGTTTCCGGGGGCCGATGTGGTCTTAGGCCCAGAGATGCGGTCGACCGGCGAAGTTATGGGCGTTGGTTGGGGGTTTGGAGAAGCTTACGCCAAAGCTCTCCTCGCTGCAGGGATGAAGTTACCGACCACGGGGGCGGTATTTTTGTCGCTGCGCGACAGCGACAAGGCCCAGGCGATTGGGATCGCGGGTTCGCTCGCTCACATGGGCTTCAAGCTGTATGCCACCGGTGGAACGGCCAAATGTTTGGCGGATCACGGAATCGCCTGCGAGCGCGTCGCCAAAGTCGGCGAAGGGCGACCTGACGTCAACGATCACATCAAGAACGGCAACCTTCAGCTGATGATCAACACGCCGCTCGGTCGAAAAGCCCAGTTTGACGAGCGTTCCATGCGTTTGACCGGTTTGCGGTTTGGCATTCCGTGCATCACGACGCTGTCCGCGGCCAAAGCGGTGGTCAGCGCGATTCGGAGCCTTCGCGCTGGTGAAATGCGCGCGATCAAGCTGCAGGAAATCGTCTAGGGACGGCCGGGTCCCTATTGTGGGCTTTGAAACCAGTCTTCGAGCAGCACGAGCAAGCGCTCGCGCACTTCCACGACGTCGTCCTGAAGCCCGTACGCCAAATGCAGCGAAAGACCGTCGATGATCGCGTGGATGAACCGATCGAGGCCGCGCGCATTGGGCCGCCGAACGTAGCCATCCGCGATGGCAACATCCATCAGCATGGCACAGGCATCTCGGAAATCGCGCCAAGCCTGCCGAACCTCTTGCTCCACCTCCGGATGCTCCTTGGCGTACGACCAGACTTCCGTTTGAAATCGGATTTCGGTCGAGAGTTGCGCTTGGGACGGCAGGACCGCCTCCAAGAGCACCTTCATCCTCTCCCGGGAAGACATGGGTTGCAGAGCGATTTTCGAGAGATTCTCGGCGTACTCTTCGTGGAAACGACGAATTGCCGCCAAAAAAAGCGCGTCCTTGGTCGGAAACCAGTAGGTGACCACCCCTTTGGACACGCCCGCGCGCTCAGAGACCCGAGCCAGAGTGACGCTTTGCCAAGACTCTTCGGCGAGGAGTTGGATGGTCGCCTGGATAACTTGTTTCTGACGATCCGCCTCTAAGGCGCGGTCTTTGCGTCTCGCCATGGCTGCCCCAGAAAGTGGCTCTAACCGGTCACCGCGCTCTGGACACCGGGGAGCGGTTTTATTAATAAGTCGACCAGTTGGTTTAACTAAAGGAGGCCTCCCATGAGAACTGACCTGTTGGCGGGAGCGGCGGTGGATCCTCATCCGGCGCGCGCGCAGGAAATCTTGAGGAGACACCCCGAAATTCGGCGGCTATTTGGGCGCGATCCGAGAACGGCGGCCATCGCTGTAGGGCTGGTGGCGCTTCAGTTTGGCCTAGCAGGACTTCTTTGGAGGAGCGAGGCGCCGTGGTGGGCAGTGGTCGCGGCTGCCTGGGGGTTTGGCGCTTTCGTGGTTCATGCGTTGTTCGCCGTTCTTCACGAAACCACGCACGATCGGGTGTTTCGGTCTCCGTTGGCCAACACGGCCCTCGCTGTGTTCGCAAATCTACCGATGCTCATTCCATTCGCCGCGCCGTTAGCGCATTATCACCGTGTTCATCATCGCCGAATGGGCCAGGAGCAGGCGGATCCGGACCTGCCGACGGTGTGGGAGGTGCGGCGGTTTGCCGGCCTCGGAAAAGTGTTGTGGATGCTCCTGTTTCCCTTTCTGCAGCTGACGCGTCGCGCGGATCTGGATCCTTATCGATGGTGGAATCCAAAGTTCATTGGGGGTTTTGTGGTGCAAGCGTCGGTGTGCGCGGTATTGGTGGCCTCTGGCGCGTGGGCAGCGATCGCCTATCTATTGTGTAGTGTGTACTTCGTGTTTTCGTTCCATCCGCTGTTTGGTCGGTTCATCCAAGAGCACTACGTGACGGACGCCAGCCAGGAGACCTCCAGCTACTATGGTGCGCTGAATTGGGTCTCGTTAAACCTGGGTTACCACGCGGAGCACCATGATTTTCCGGCGGTGCCGTGGAGTCGGCTCGATCGGCTTCGGCGCTCGGTTCCCGAGGTGTACGGCGAAGCCCGCTCCTATTCGTCGTGGACAAGATTGTGGTTGGAGTTTCTCGCGAATCCCGCTTGGAAAGTCGCGGGTCGGTTGGTGCGACGCTGTGGTGAAGCCTCGCTCGAACCCTGATGGTGGATCGCGTGCTATTCTCGGGGCGAGGACGCTCGTGAACGATTCGGAATCTCGGCGCTATCAGATCCATGAGGCCCTTGGCAAGGGCGGATTTGGTACCGTGTACCGGGCAGAGTTGGCCTCTACGGGGGGGTTTACGAAGCCGGTGGCTTTGAAAGTTCTCAACCCCGACATGCAGAGCGATGACGACGTCGTGAGGCGCCTCCGCGATGAGGCCCGCATGCTTGGGCTTCTCAATCATCGCGCAATTGTGAAGGTGGATGGACTTGTTCAGCTGGCAGGGCGCTGGGCGGTCGTGATGGAGTACGTCGAAGGCGCGTCCTTGGACCAGATCCTGCGTGCGCAAGGCCCGACTCCCGCGCGGGTCGCTTTGTAAATCGCCGCCGAGGTAGCATCCGCATTGGATGCGGCTTATGCGCGACCGGCGGTGGGCGGAAAGGCCCTCGGGTTGATCCATCGCGATGTCAAACCGGCCAACGTTCAGCTGACCAGCTCCGGTGACGTCAAACTTCTGGATTTTGGCGTTGCGAGGGCGGGTTTTGATGGGCGGGAGGCGCAAACCAAGTCGGTGACTTTCGGCTCCGTCAACTACATGGCCCCGGAAAGGTTCGAATTGGAGGACCACCACGTCTCGGATGTGTACGCCTTGGCGGCCACTCTTTTTGAACTGCTGGTGGGTGAGCCTCTAGGTCAGGCCTCGCCCAACCCTGCTCGCCATCAACAACGCTTGCAGCAAGGCCGAGAAAAGCTCGAAAAATCAGCGATCGACGCCGCGCTGATCGCCTTTGTGATGGATGGATTGACCTACGAAGCCAACCAAAGGATGGATGCACGCCGGTTTGAGCAGACCGCCGAGTCCTTGTTGGCGACGATGACCGGCCCGCGGCTACGCGATTGGGCGGAAGTCAGCGTTGCATGGGTGGTACGGGCTCGCGAGTTGAAACCGGACGAATTGACGGGCCAGGTGTTGTCCGAGGCGTTGAGCTTTGGTCGTCCACCGCCTCCACCGCCACCTTTACCCCGAGGAGGGACGCCTCGCGGGGCTACGCCTCGGCCAGCGGAGGTTCGTCTTCCGCCGCCTCCGCCACAGAAAGCTGTTTCCAGCGGGACTCCGGCCGGACGTGCTGCTACTCCGCAGCGTCCCCAGCGGCGTGCGGCACCGCCGAAACCTGGAGCTGCAGCACGGGTGCTGCGATCGATTTTCTTGGCGTTTGCCCTTGCCTTGGTCATCGCGCTATCCACCATCGCCCTGTCGTTTGTGGGTTGCTGCGGAGGCTGCGGCACGCTCATGGCGGTGTTGGGTGCGACGGCCGACCAGGTCAATGAGGCCAAGGCGAAGGTGGCATTAAACGTGCCAAACGACCCGTTGCGGCCGCGACTGGATGCGCTCTTGGACCGCGGCTACACAGATATCCAGGGCGAAAAGCTCTTGTTGTGGGAGTACTCGAATTTTTCGGTGGACGTCGACGGTGCGGTGAAGGATGGCGTGCTTTCCCAAGGCGAAGTCGACGCTTTGGAGCGGACCTATCAGCAAATGCTCGCGGATTAGTAAACAGCTTTACGATGTCGTGCGCGGCTGGGTTGTCGGCTATTGCGGCCCGCAAAGCGAGTTGTCGACGGTGACGTAGATGAAATCACCGGCGTAGGGTTCGACGGAGGTGTGGTCGGCATGAACCAGCTCCACCTGGAGGCGCCAAAGCCCGTCTTCCACCTCGGAAATTTCAAAGGACTCGTCAGCGTCCATCGCCACCTCCTGACCGTTCAGCGACAAATCGATGTGTCCCTCGCCATCGTTCGGCGAGGAACCCTCGGAAACCGGCACCAAGGTAAAATTCTCGATTTCAAGCTCGACGGCCAAGGGGGTCCCGCAGACGACCGCATCGTCCGCCGGGGACACAATCTGAATGCTCGGATCGGCTTCAGGGCCGGGGTTTGGGCATCCCAGCAACCAAAGGAAAGCGATCATTTGGCGAGGTAGGCCCGAAGGTCGGAGGTGTTGGCCTCCAAGCCGGAGGTCTGGAACCAGCGCACTAAAAAGCCAGGAACGCTCCCACCCGGATCATAGCTCAACGTGTGAATCACACGGATCCCGCCGTTCTCTGCCTTAGCCTGCCAGTAACCATCGCTCCGGGCAGTTTCGACATTGCCCTTGGTGACCGTGAGCGCTTCTCCGGTAGCTTTGGTCCAACTGTAGCGGTCGTAGCCGTCCACCACCTTATGGCTCATCCAAAGCAGGATTTCACGGTCGTTGATCCCTTTAGATCGATGTTTCTGGAACACCAGCGAACGGTCGCCATCCACCCGCTTGACCGTTGAGTCCACCACGGTCTCCCAATAGAGGTCGTGGTTGTCGAGGTTAGCCATGGCTTTATTGAACTTTTCGATGGTGATCTCGGGCCACACGCATTCGGCGCGCATGGGCACGACGCCGTCCTTTTCCGCGGGGCCCAGCGAGAGCTCGCAACCGTTCGCACTGGGCTTGGTAACTCGGTATCCGGCAGGAGCGGCCGACGCCAAAGACGCGACAAACAGGATGAGGTTCAGCATGCGGCGACCATTGCACGATTCCGAGGCCTTCGCAACTGAAATGCGCGCGAACCGACGGAATCAGCGTTCGCCGTCCCACTCAGGGTACTCATCGTATTTTCGAGCGCTGCCTTTGACGCGGTCGACCGGGTATTTACGGGCGGCCTTGGCTAATTTTGCGGTGACGGCCTCGCCCAGATCGATGCCGGATCGATCGCACAGATTGAGCAGTAGAATCAGCACATCCGCAGCTTCTTCCGCAACTTTTGGTGTACGGTCGGGGCTTGGTTGCGGTCCTTCGTCCGTCGTCCAGAGGAACAGCTCCAGCAATTCGCTGGCTTCCACCGAAATGGCCATGGCCAGGTTGCGCGGAGAATGGAATCGGCCCCAGTCGCGGTCGTCGGAGAATTGTCGTACTTGAGTGGTCAATTCGGCGAGGGTGGCGGTGTTCACTGGGAATCCTCCGGAGGTGCGGTGATCGTCATCAGGCGAAAGGGCGAGTAACGCTTGAACCAAGACTTTTCGTACGTGCGTACGGCGGGTACATTGGCTTCGTTGACGTGAAGCGTCACAAACTGGTGTGTTTTCAGCAATTCCTGGTTCAACAAGCGCATGGCGTGGGTGGCGATACCGGTGCCGCGAAACTTCGGAGGAACATAGGTTCCACCGACTTGAACGCCACCGGCATGTGAGGCGCCAACGTTGATCTGAAATGCGATTTCACCATCGCACTCCAAGACCCAGACCCGGCCGTTCAAAATGCGCTCACGAATGGTTTTGTGGTGTGCTTCCGGTTCCTCGTCGGCGGGGTTGCGGCCGAGATCCTCGCGCTCCATTTCCCCAGCGTAAGCGGCGATGACCCGCGAATCGTCGAGCCGTGCAAGCCGAAAACGTTTGTCGGACGGTGTGCTTGGAGCGTTGTCGCAAACATAGAGCCGCTGATCGTAGGAGCGGTGGGGCGATAAACCGCGGCCCCATGTCGACCACAAGGCATCCACCGCGAGTCGAGGTCCGACCAACATCATCGAATCGTGTAACGGAGGGAGAAAGGCGCCAACGGCTGCGGCTGCACTCGGATTGGGGGCCCAAGGTACCGCGAGTCGTTCACCAGGATAAAACACCACTCCCGTCAGGACGTCGTGGTTGAAAGCCCCATACCAGAACGGACGCTCCAAGGTACGTGGATCGAGCTGTCCGAGCAGGAACAGGTTTTGAATGGGATCCGCGCCCAACAGTCGCCGTACTGCCGGTTCGTGTTCACGCGACAATCGGGCTGCGTACACGACCCCTCCCGGACGGCATGCTAACCGGTCCCTTGCGTGGTACATCCTGGACGGGGAGGAACCCTGATGGAAATTCGCAGTGAGTCCCGGATTAAACACCCACAGGACCGTGTTTTTGCCGTATATCGCGATCGCCTGCCGGAGGTTGCGAAGTATATTCCGGATATCAAGGAAGTGATCGTCAAAAAGCGGGAAGAAGCAGGGGATGTTATCAAACTGCATAACGAATGGGCGAGCGATCGCGACATTCCATCGGTTCTGAAGGCGTTTTTGAAGCCTGAGTATTTGCGCTGGGACGACTTTGCGACCTGGAATGAGACCGGGAAGTACTGCGACTGGACGATTAAAACACGGGTGTTCACCGACTCTTTTGTCTGCTCGGGGCGAAACAGCTTCATCGCCGATGGGCAGGAAACCCGGGTTGTGTTGACGGGGAACATCTCCATTAATCTGAAGGAACTTCCTGGAGTTCCGAGCTTTCTCGCCAAGCGCGTCGGACCTCAGTTGGAACAGTTCATCGTGTCGACGATCACGCCGAACCTTGAGCAGGTGAACAAGTCATTGCAACGGTTCATGGACGAGAAATCCTGATGGCCATTGCGCTCCCCAAAGCCGAATCGGTGACCGAAAAGGGCGAGCCGGACGGCTGGTCGATTCCGGCTGCTTTTTTCCAACAACACGATCCTACCGGACCGACGCGGCTGGTGGTGTCGGTTCCGACGGCGTTTTTAGGCGAAGTGTTTGCCGCCATGGTGCGCGCACTGAATGCGCCGGTCAGCGTCTTGTATCGGCAGAAGGTCGATCGGACGCGACCTCGCCCCAACGGTTCGCCGCCCCGAGACTATTTGGCGTTGGAATTGGAGCCTGAGGTGGTGATCGCAGCGGCACAAGAGTGTTCGGACCTCCTGTTTCATGATGCGCGGTTTGAGCTGTGGGTTCGCGGCCGACAAAATGAGCAATTGGTATTGGATGCCGACGGCATGATCTACCTCTATCCCGATGATCCATCGTTTCGGGATGTTTGTCGCGGGTTTGGTTTGGTGGAAGGGCGAGTTCCCACCCTGATCGATCGCGACTACGTAAAGCAATGGTACCATGAGGAGAATGATGTGCAGGAACAGGCGTTTATTGCAGGGTTAGGCCTGGAACCCATGGCGGCGGAGCGATGATTCGGCGCGAAGTCATGGAGCAATTGGCGGAAGATGGCCTGCAATTCATCGGAGCGGTGGAGTGCGGGAATTCGTTGGTGGTGGGCGATCCCGCGCGCATTGGCACGGCTTCCTTCCGCACCACGATTGAGCCAGGAGAATGGCGTTTGTTCCTGCGGATGGACGAAAAGGACCTGCCGGCGGAGTTGGTGGCGTGCCATGTGTCCATTCTACCTGAATTTTATGACCGGTACGATACAGCGGGCGTCGTATGCGAGTTTTTAGTGGACTCCGGGCGATTGGCGCTGTTGGATGGCCCGCTGGCGGACGATGTCGGGGTGCTGAGAGAGATGTTCGAACCGGACGATCTCCCTTGGGTGTTGGACCGGGCGGTGGTGGCAGAAGCGCGATCTCCGGCAAGGGTGTACGTCGACGGCGGCGCTCCTTTACGGATGCTGAGCGTCGCCTTTGGACCGGCCCCAGTTATTGCCCAATCGGCGCCTTTGACCGACTGAACCCCGATTTCGGTCGCGGGTGACCTGAAAATGGGTTAGAGGCGCTGGCATGTCTTCCGATTTGCCGCAGGAACTGTACGTTCGCGATGTTCGCATCGCACCCAACTTGATCCTCGCTCCGATGGAGGGGGTGACGGATTTGACCTTCCGTAGGTTGATCCGTCAGATTGGTGGAACAGGTCTCACGGTGACCGAGTTCATTCCGGCCGAAGGACTTCGGCGCGACATCCCAAAAATCCGAGAGATGGTCCAGTTTGACGCGGACGAACGACCGATTTCGGTGCAGGTGTACGGCCGATCTTCGGAAGCGCTCGCGGAAGGTGCGAAAATCGCACAGGATTTAGGGGCGACCATCGTCGATTTCAACATGGGCTGCCCCAGCAAAAAGGTGTGCGCGCATTCCGGTGGGTCGGCGCTGATGAAAGAGCCCGAGCTCGCCCGGCAATTGGTGCGTGCGATCCGTGGTGCCGTTTCGGTTCCCTTTACGGTGAAAATGCGCACCGGTTGGGACGTGCAGCACAAGAATGCCGTGGAAATTGCGTACATGTGCCAGGAAGAGGGCGCGGAAATGGTCACCGTGCACTGGCGCACCCGGGCGGATCTGTACGGCGGCGTGCGCGAGTTGGACACGATCCGGCAGGTCAAAGACCGCCTCAAAATTCCCGTGATCGCCAATGGTGACATCGTTGACTATGAGTCCGCGATGGACACCCTTCGAAAAACCGGCGCAGATGGCGTGATGATCGGACGGGGAGCGATCAAAAACCCCTGGGTGTTCAAGCAGATTGCGGCGCAGATGCGCGGAGAACCGCCTTGTGTGGTGGACACGGACGAGCGAGAAATGGTAATGCTCGGCTATTTTCAGCAGATTCGGGATCGGTTCCAGCACGATCGCGGTGCCCTAGGAAGGTTCAAGAAGATCGCGAAGTACTTCACGCACGGCGTTCCCTATGGGTCGGAGTTGCGAGAAGGCGTGCTGCATGCGCAGGAAGTCACCGAAGCGATCGAAGTGGTGCATCGGTTCTTTGACCGTCTCCGCCGATATGAGGCGGGCGGCGCCAATCCGTTCTTGGGGCCGCGGGAGGAAGGATTGGTGATCCCTGAGGAAAGTTGCGGGATATCAGCTTCCTAAGAACCACACGACCAAGCCCAGTAGGGACATTCCAAACAGCGCGCCGAGCACGGCCGCCACCAACAACGACCGAAGCGGCGCTCGCGAGGGAACCTTGGTGGCTGCGCTCAACGGCGGGGTGTCCACCCGGACGGTGCGGGTAGGGGTTTGGCGCGCCGGCGACCGAACGGGAGTATCAAAGGTTTGCTCTTCTAAATCAGCGGCAGCGAGGATCCAACGGCCGGTGGTTTCCTCGGTCGATTCGACGTGGATGGGCTCCGGAATCTCGGGATCGAGAAAAATCGATTCATCCGGTTCGTCGGCTGCTATCCCTCGGATGTCGGGGTTGGCATCGAGGGGGGTGTCCGGGACTTCCTCAATCCACGGCAACCACTCGTCGCGAACGAGCTGCGCCAACGGAGCGCCGCCCGAGTTTCTCCCGAGGCGCTCGACCACTTGCGCCACTTCGTCCATCGTCGGTCGCGCGCTTTCATCGAAGGCGGTGGCCCGCAACAAAAGGTTGCAGAGTGCTCTGTCGTCTGCAGAACCCAAACCAATGTCCGGCATCCGAGCGACTAAATCGGCGAAAAAGCGGTCGTGGTCAGGGTTGCGCGCCGGAAGCCGGCGCAACCATGCGCCCCCAAGCAGCTCGGTGGCCAAGATTCCGAGGGCGTAGACGTCACCCGGGGCGCCGTCGCGCTTCCCCTCGCGCCGGGCGGGTGAAAAGTACTTGAGCAGGCCGTTTTGGAGGGCGCCGGCGCGTGCGTTGCGCCCAACGATGGAGGTGTAACCGGTCCCGAAATCGGTGAGTACGACCTCGCCAGTTCGCCGAATCATGACGTTGGTAGGCTTTAGATCGCGGTGATGGCCGACCGGCAGTGCTTGGGAGAGTGCGGTTGCAATATCGGTGACCACCTGCAAGGAAGCGCGCACCGGAAGCCAACGATCCCGCTCTCGGAGGACTTCGACCGCATCCACCAAATCCAGTCCGTCGACCCAGGGGCTTAAGAACGCCAATTGTCGGTTCACGCGGAGAATTTTCTCCGCGCAAACCAAAGTACGGGAGGTACGCCGAGCCGCTTGAGCGTGATCGTTCAGGCCACGCAACAGAGTGAGGTCGCGCGGTTGTCGGTGAAGAATGACTTTGATTGCTACAATTCGGCTGTTGTTGGACGTGTTTTCCTCAGCAGCGAACAACGCGCTTGCGGGTCCTGTGGCCACCGCGCGCAGGAACCGAATCTGATCCGCGCTGTCGGAAGGGTGGCGCAAGGGGCCTCCCACGGTCGCCAAATGCGCCGGCGCGACGTGTCTGGAGACCCTATCATGCACGCGGCGATGCGAACCCCCCATTGCAAACGATCGGCCGCTTGTGGCACAAAAGCGGTGATCCGTCCGGTCAGCCGTCGTGAGCGGCCTCGGGAGAGTGGGATGACGAATTACGCGATAGTGCCGCTGTTCATTGGTGTGTTTGGTGCCAGCGTTTGCAGCGGAATCTTGGGTGGCGGTGATGGGCCGGAAACCACCAAGACGGCCGATGACCTTCTGAAAACCGGCGATCTTCCTGCGGCGCATGCCGAATACCAGAAGATCGCCAACGAGAACCCGGACTCCGTGTTTGCGGCGCAAGGGTTGGCGTACTCTCTCCTGCTAAAGGGGGATTACGATGGAGCGGGCAAGGCTTTGGCGGACGCCGAGGCAAAAGCGACCGCCGCTGGGGCGCCTCCGGAAGAGATCGGCGAGATCAAGGTTCGTAGAGCCATTGTCGCGCTGCGGGCTGGGAAACTCAACGAGGTTAAGACCTACGGGAAGGCCTCGGAAATGCCCGTTGGCATGTTGTTGGCGGCTGAGGCGCATTTGGCGGATGCCGAGAGCGATCTGGCGCTTCAACTGTTGAAGAGCGCCGCCAACGATCCAGGGGAGGTCGGCGAAACGGCGAAAAATTACTTGGCAATGCTTGAAAGCGATGACCCCATGTCGCAGGCGCTCGCGGAGGCGACGGCGCTCTGGGCAGCAGGCCAAGGGAAAGTAGCTGTTGAATCGGCCGAAGAACCCGTGAAGAATCTTCCGGAGGACCGTGCCGACAAGTCGGAGCTGTTGCTTCTGTGGGCGGGTCGAGCCGTGACCCACGGTCGGCCGGATTTGGCGCAGGGAATGCTGGATGCCATCGTTGTTCCCCCTCCGGATCAGGGGTGGCGCGTCGAAGCGACCAAGGCTTTGATTGCGATCGCCGATGGTCGAGACGAGGAGGGGATCGCCGCATTTCAGGCTTTGGCGGATGCCGGCGCCCCCGGCGATGGCCTCCAGGATGCGTTGGCCACCGCAGCGGGTTTGACAAAAAATACTGAAACCGCTGGGAAACTTGCGGGTCAGTTGAAATCGGTGGCGGCCGCCAGGGGTTTGTTGGAAGCGGGTTCGTCGGACGGGGCACGGGAAGCCGTTCCGCCTGGGGATTTCGCAAAATACTTGGAGAACCAATGAAACTTCGCAATTTGATCGCCGGTGTGTGGTTGGCGGTTGGATCGTTGGCGGTACCTGCGAGCGCTCTCGCCAAACCACCTCCTGAAGGCGTAAAAGTGACGGTGATCGTGGTGGATGAGGCCGGTGCGCCGATCCCCACGGCCGTGGTTCGGCATCCGCTGGAAGCGGATCGACACCGCGTAAACACGGTGGATGGGGCGTTTTCGGAAAGCGTGCTGTATCTGCCCGATGGAACGGAGCTGAAGTTTCTGCCCGGAATGGAGTTGGAACTTGAGATTTCTGCTCCCGGCTACGTAAACCGACCCGTGAAATACGTGATCCGAAAGCGAAAGAACGTGATCACTGTTCCTCTGGCGAAAATGGAGCTCTCTCTCGATGAAGAGGAGCTCGAAGATCCGATGATTCAGTTTGCTCGGGAGAAGCCGATCGACGGCCAATCCGGCGACCCCTCACCGTAACGTCCGTTTTTCTTGGAGCGACCATGATGCGTGTTTCAATGGCTTTGGCGTTTCTGACGGCTGGCCTGTTTGGTGGGTCCGCATGGGCGGGCGGCGGCTGGACCGATTATGCGGCGGCGTTCCCGGTCTTTGCCTGTCAGGACGGCTGGATGGCCTGTTTGGTAGACGGCAACGGCGTGTCTCCAGAGATGCAGCGGGACGGCGACGGCCGGCCTCGTCCGTCAGATTTGCGGGTGGGCTGGGACCTAAAGCCGACGCCGAACTTTTCGCCGTTTGTTACCTTGTCGGCGTACACCGGGCAGCTTGTGGCTGTCGCGGAAGAGCCGCCCCCGGAGGTTCCGCCGGAAGTGCCGCCGGAAGCCCCACCGGAAGCGGACACCGGCGATGCGGTTGCGGTGGTTGATCCGGACGACAAAAAGGATCCTCCAGAAGTAAAGCACGACCCACCAGTGGTCGCGAAGAATGATCCTCCGCCGAAGGGCCAGGATCCGGTTACTCCGCCTCCAAAGGCCGATCCCCCGCCGACCACCAATGGTGGTGGAAGCAAGGTTCGTCCGAAGAATGGGGAAACCACGGTGGGCGGCGGTACGACTGCACCCGTCGCGAAGAACGATCCGCCAGCGAAGGCGGATCCCCCGAAGAGCGACCCCGGAGCTGGGATCACACTGAAAGCGGATCCGAAGCCGGCGCCGGTCGATGACTCCTGCGACAACATCACCGCGATGGAAAAGCAGTCGATGCTCGGCAAGCTCTCCGACGGCCAGCAAGCCTGTTTGGAGGGATCGTACAAGGGTGCTGCAAAGCAGACCGAGAAGGACAAGTATTCTCGCATTCTGATGGCCAATGCCTATGGCAAGGGCGATCTGAAGGGTTGGGAGAAGCTGGTTCGCCGGCATCTGGAGGAGATCGACCAGTCGGACGCCGACCTCTGCTACAAGTACGCACTGCACTTGGCGAAGGGTGGATCGGGTAAGGCCCCCGGCGTTATTCGTTGGGCGAACGTCGCACTTGAAAACCGCACCGTCTGGACGGGCAGCACCTACCAAGACCGCGTTTCAAGCCTATACAAGATCCGCGCCGTGGCCGCCCAGTCGATGTGGAAGGCTGCAGAAGACGATCATGCGAAGAACCCGACGGATGAAACCAAGAAAAAGGTCGACGATACCCGTAGCCAGACAAAGGTGTTCGCTCGCGAATGGTATGAGTACTGCAAGGTGGCGGGCAAAGACACCACCACGGCGCTGCAGTTGTGCACGTCGGCTGCTGGTACGAAGGACTATTGCGAGGGCGGGTGATGCAAGGTTCGGGCGGTCGAGCGCGAGTTCAACGATGGACGTTGGTTGCGCTGTTTCTCGGGGGAGCGCCGGTACTGGGGTGCAGCGGCTCGGATGAAGCCGTTGATACCGCGGAAAACGGCGAGCTGCCTGCTGAATTGATGGCGCAGGCGTGGCCGCTGAGCTACGCCACGCCGGCGGCGCAGAACGCGCTGATCGACCAATCGAAGGGTTGGGTCACGCTTCTCACCGATCGTAACTACCGCACCGCCGTGGAACAATTTGGCACCGAGGGCGGTCTGGCCACCGCGCGAGGGCACGCCGAGGCGGCGGGCCTCTATCGTCAAGCGGCGTTAATTGCTGCTTATTCTTTTATCCAGACGTACGGTTTGACTCCGCAAGATACCGATCCCTTGGGCGCTGCCCATCTGCTGTCGGTGTCCTACGCGGTCACGGGGGATTTGGAAAAGGCGAAGGCCCAAAGCACGCTTCTGGACGGGGCAACCGATCCCACCACCGCGTGGCATGCGCCTTGGAAGCAATGGCTGGCCTCCGGAGCTGCGTGGCCACCTGATTTGAAAGCTCTGCCCATTACACTTCCGCCGCCGGCCCCCGGGGAGTGGCCGGAAGTGGAAGGATTCCCTCATTACTCCTTACCAGAGCGCGCTGGCGCCACCACCACGGTGGACATGGCCGATCCCGGGGCGCTGATTGCGTTGGCGTTGTGGCATGACCAAGCGGCGAAGTTGGCGGCCGGTGATAAATCGTCCTTGGTAGACACCTATGTAGCGCGCTACCGAATGCCGGTGGAGCCTCACGTTCAGGGCGTCGCTCTGCCCAATGAAATGTTGTTTGGGTCAGACTATGCGACACCCGAAGATGCCTCATTTGTGGCGGCTTTGGTCGGCGATCAGGGCGCTTCGGCCGTCGATGCTTTCGCGGACAAGAGCCTGATCGCGGCGCTGGCTTTGCAGTCCCGGGTCGATGGAAAGTTGAATCCTGAGAAGGCTCTGGATTTGGCCGCCAACGTCCGCACTCAGCTGATCAAGGACATGCAAACCAAGAACAATGGGCAAGAAGACGGCGGGCACCGCACGTTTGCGGACATTGTCCAAGTCGGCATTTTGCGAAACTTGGCGTTGGTCGCGGAAGTTGAGGGCAACAAAGAAGCCAGCGGCATGTTGCGCATCAATGCGATGGAAAAGAGTGACGGCCCGACGGGTTGTCCGAATGGGCTGCTGTCGTTGGCAGCGTGGGACGCAAACAATCGGTATCCGAGTCGCGGTGCTGATATTCTTCATCAACTGATCCGACGGTATCCGTCGCTGGAGACGGCCCGGTTCGGCCTCGATGTGCTCGCGCTACGCGTGAGCCGCGAGGGAGCCAAGCTGCCCCCGGGCATGTAGGAGAGCTGCCGTATGCGCCGATTTTCACACTTATTGGCTCCCCTTGGACTCCTTGGAACCTTGGTTCTGACGGGTGCAACGGTCTCGTACAGCGAGGAGTCGCTCCCATCCTCGATGAATCCACTGTTCGCACGAACGATGGTGGATAATCGAACCATGGAATTGGTGTTTGACCGCCTGTACTACCGTTCCGCACTCGACAATACGCTGAAGAGCCGAATTGTCGAGCGACACGAGAAGGTCGGGGATGGCACCAAAATCAAGTTGTTCTTGAAGCAAGGGATCAAGTGGCACGATGGCGAGGCGCTGACCTCCGACGACATCTGCTTTACGATCCAAGCGATGCTCGATCCGAAGACCCCTTCGGCGATCGCCAAGACCTACCGCGAGCGAATCACCTCTTGCGAGTCGCTACCGAAAGAATCGGCGGCGGTGGTCACCTTTAACAAGGTCTACCACGAGCCTCGCGAACACTTGGGTTTCTCGATCCTGCCGAAGCACAGCTTCCCCGGCGGAACGACCATTTCGCCGGATCTAGAATTTTCTTCGCGGCCGATCGGTTCGGGCCCGATGAAAGGGAGCAAAGGACGCCGAGAAGTGCGTTTTGATGTGTTCCCGAACCTGCATCACGCCGCAAAGATCGATGTGTTGTCGATGATTGAAGGCGGAGATCCGCTGCTTCAGGTACGCAGCATCATCAATGGCGACACCCAAGGGGTCATTTCGGTCGCGCCGCCGCAACGTCCGGACGTTGCCGCACAAGATGATGTCGCATTGAAGAGTTACGACCTTCGTTCTTGGTGGTTCATCGCCTTGAACACCAATAAGGGCCCGCTGAAGGACAAGAAGGTTCGTCAGGCGTTGAACCTGTCGCTCGATCGTTCCGAATTGCGTGAATTGACCATCGGTGTCGATCCGGCGGACGAAAATCCTCCGTGCGAATTTGTTTCTGGACCCTTTGTTCAGGTTTCTCCGTACTATAACCGTCAGGTTAAAGTGATCGAAAAGAGCGATCGGGCTAAAGCGAAGGAACTACTCAAGTCAGCGGGAGCTACCGAAGCGGCTGGCCGTTGGTTGTGGTCGGGCGCCCCTCTGAACCTCAAGATCGGCATGAATGCGCCGCTGGATGGCGAGGCCACCGACCTGCTCAACCAAGTTGGAAACCAGTTCCAGGCAGGCGGATTCGATCGTACGGTTTATCGGATCACCGCGGACGACTGGGGACGCAAAGCGGTGACGGGCGACATGGCCGATTTCGACATGTTGATCGGCAAGTGGTCTTTCGGCAACGTGGAAGACGTGAATCCGCTGTTCCACACCCGCGCCAACGGTAAGGGGCTTTGGAACATCTTCAATTACAGCAACCCGCAGGTGGACGCGATCCTCGGCAAGTTTGATGCCGCCAAGACGGACACCGAGGCGAAAGACGCCTACCACGAATTGCATGCTTACTTGGCAGACGATCTCCCATACCTTTTCCTGTGGAAGCTCGACACCAAGAGTGCGTGGCGCAACGAGATTCGAAACGGGACGATCACTCCGTACTTCTACTTTACCGAGTTTGACGGCTGGAAGTACGAGGGGAAATAATGCGGCGAATTCTTGCGCTTGCGGCCTTGTTGTTGGCGGGGACTGGGGCAACGGTTTCTTACTTCGAGGAATCGCTGCCCACGACCATGAATCCGTTGTTTGCCCGAGGAATGGTCGACTACCGGACGCATGAACTGGTGTTTGACCGTGTGTACTATCGATCTGCGATCGACCATACGCTAAAAAGCCGGATCGTTGAACGGTTTGAGAAGGTGGGCGATGGCTCCAAGATCAAGCTGTACCTGAAGGAAGGCATAAAATGGCACGACGGCCAGAAATTGGGGCCGGACGACCTCTGCTTTACCGTTCAAGCGATGCTGGATCCGAAGACTCCCTCGGTGATTGCGGAGACCTACCGGGGCCGTTTGACCGGTTGTGAGGCGGTTTCCAAGGAAAACGCGGCCATCGTCTCCTTCAACAAGGTATACTACGAACCTCGTGAATACCTAGGTTTTTCTATTCTTCCAAAGCACGCGTTCCCCGGCGGAACGGCGGTGCCGCCGGACACCGAGTTTGCCACCCGTCCGGTTGGATCCGGCCCGATGAAAGGAAGCAAGGGGCGGAGGGAAGTACGTTTTGACGTGTTTCCGAATGCGCATCAGACCGCGCTGATCGACGTGCTCTCAATGACGGTCGGCAGCGACCCCTTGGTGCAGGTGAGTTCAATCATCAATGGTGATGTTCAAGGTTTGATCTCGGTTCCTCCTCCGATGCGGCCAGATGTGGCCGCGCAGGACGATGTGGCGCTGAAAAGCTACGATCTGCGATCGTGGTGGTTTGTTGCCGTGAATACGAGTCGCGGCCCATTGAAAGACAAACGCGTTCGCCAAGCTCTCAACCTCAGCGTGGACCGAAATGAGCTTCGCGAGCTGACGATGGGGGTGAACCCCAACGACGAGAATCCCTCGTGCGAGTTTGTGTCGGGGCCGTTTGTGCCGGTTTCTCCGTACTACAACCGCCAAGTGAAGGTCACTGAAAAAGCGGATCGGGCCAAGGCGACCGAATTGCTAAAAGCGGCGGGTGCGACCTCGTCTGCGGGACGGTGGCTGTGGCAAGGAGCGCCGATCAATCTGAAGATTGGGATGAATGCACCGTTGGATGCGGAGGCGACCGACCTGCTGAACCAGATCGGCAACCAGTTTCAGGCCGGGGGATTCGACCGCACCGTGTACAAGGTGTCGGCGGATGATTGGGGAAGGAAGGCGGTGACCGGAGCGCTCACAGACTACGATCTGTTGATTGGGAAATGGTCGTTTGGAACTGTGGAAGACGTAAACCCCTTGTTCCATACTCGTGCGGCCGGAAAAGGTGCATCGAACATCTTCAATTACAGCAGCCCGCAGGTGGATGCGATCCTTGGCAAGTTTGACGCTGCAAAGACGGATACCGAAGCGAAGGACGCCTACCACGAATTGCACGCTTACTTGGCGGAAGATCTGCCGTACCTGTTTTTGTGGAAATTGGACACCAAGAGCGCTTGGCGAAACGAGATCCGCAACGGGATGATTACGCCGTATTTCTACTTTACCGAGTTTTCCGGTTGGAAATACCAGAGCCGATAAACATGTCCGCGGCCGCGCCGCGGACATGGGCGCAGAATGGTCGATGACGAACTCGTAATGCACGGGGAAGCTGGGGTATCGAGTGCGTCCCTCACGGCACACTGCTTCTGCTATTGTCCGGGCGTGCAACCGGAGCCTTCGTGACTTGGTGGATTCGACCGCTGGTACGGCTGATCGCCGCTGTGGCGCTCCCGTTGATTGTCCCGGCCGTCATTACTGGCATTTTATGGGCCCTTCCAGGTGATCCCGTGGAGATTCTGTGTCCTCCCGGAATTTGCACCGGCCAGGAGGAATTGGCACAGCGCTGGCACATGGATGCCGGACCGATCGGTTTTTATACGCATTGGCTGGCCAATGCATTCACGGGTGATTTTGGGCGCTCCATACGTGTGATGCAAGGGCAAACCGTGGACACCTTGCTCATGGAGTCGATCATGCCGACCCTTTGGCTTGTGTTGGCCGCGTTGCTGCCGGTGGTCGTGTTGAGCGCTGTGTCCGCTGCAAATCGGATATCGGCGCGCTTTGATCCGGCGTGGCAGTTGATCGGGCTGGTGCCGTCCGTGTTGTTTGCGTTGTTGGCGTGCGCGCTGCTGGAGATCAACCAATCTTGGTTCAAATCGGTTTTTGATCCAGTTCACGAGGCCGGTTGGAGCGGTTTGTCCGTCGTTTTGGCGTGGGTGCCGCAGGCTCTCCAGTTTCTGGTGCCGGTGCCGGCGACGGATGGCTCGATGTCGGCGTTGCGAATTGCTTTTGGTGCGGTGGTGCTCGGTCTCGCGGACGGGGCGCTTTCGGGCGCGGTGACGGGGACGCGGTCGGTTTTCGAGGAAGAAACCAAACAACGGTATGTTCAGATTGCGGTTCTGCGCGGTGAAGGGATCCTTGGGAACATGCTGCCGAACGTCATGCCAGCGTTGATTGGTCAGTTTCGCGGTCGAATGTTGCACCTGCTTTCGGGAGCGGTGGTCGTGGAGGTGGTGCTTGGCATTCCCGGCCTCGGGCAACTCCTATGGGATGGGACCTTGCTCCAAGACTTCTTTGTGGTGTTGGCGGCGGCGTGGGCGTTTTCCCTGCTGTCAGGGGTGTTGCTCCTGATTCAAGCAGCCACGGAAGTGTTGGTGGAGATGCACATTCGGCGTTCGCCGGTAGTTCCGGTGGCTGCATGAGCCAGACCGCATTGCAAAAAAACGCTGCGGCCCGCAGGTTTTGGTCGATCGTTGCGGCAACGGTGTTGGCGGTGCTGGCGTATTCGACGGTCGCTGCACCGGAATTTCTCTCGGCACCCGACCTCAAACAAAAATACCTCGGGCCCTCCGAAGTTGCCCCCTTTGGTACGGACAATCTTGGCGTGCCGCTCGTTGAATACGCGTTGCAAGGGGCTTCGGTGGTCAGCGGCCCAGCGTTGGTGGCGGGCCTGATGGTGATGTTCTTGGCGATGCTGGCGGGTTTATCGCGATGCGCGGGCCTGGGATGGACGGATACGGCGTTGCAGGCGTTCACGGAGATGGTGGGTGCGCTGCCCCGTCTGGTCGTCATCCTCGTGGTAGCGTTGGTGATCCCTCGTGAATTTCGATCATTGTATCCAATTGGGGTGACCTGGGCGATTTTGGCGGCGCCGGGCGCGATGGATGAGGCTGCAGCGACGGCCGAACGTCTTGGCGGCGCACGGTTTGTAGAAGCGCTGCGCGCACATGGGTTTTCCGCATGGCGGATCTACGTGGTTCACATCGTCAGCATGAACCTTCGCTCGGTGATCGTGCGCCAGGGCGCCGAGGTGGCCATGCAGGTCGTGTTCCTGGAGATCGCACTTTCCTACCTGGCAGAAAGCAGGCACGAACCTTCGTTTACACACGCGGATTCCATGAAATCGTGGGCGGCGTTGCTCTACCATGGGTATACGGCCCTCGTCGCTGGGATCCCCATGTATCATGCCTTAGCCCTTGGCTTTGGGTTGGTTGCCATGGTTGCCCTCATGGCGCAGGCCGTGCGGTTTTCGGCGAGGCCGCGATGAGTGCCGTTCTACTGAAATTGACGGATCTCTGCATTCGAACCCCCGATCGCACACTCGTGGACGGAGTGTCGTTCGAGGTGGTGCAAGGTCGGGTGACGGCCGTGGTTGGGCATTCGGGCTCCGGAAAGAGCCTTTCCGCCCGAGCGGCGATGGGGGTTCTGGATGTGGATCCGGGAATCCAACGCGGAAGTCTGGTTTTCCCTGGAATTTCTGATCGGGACTGGTTTTCGGGTGTTTGTAAGCAAGGGATGTCGGCACAGCGACGCTTGCTCAAAGAGACGGCGGCGCTGCGCGGGGGGTACGTCACCTATTCGCCACAGTCCGCATCCTCCGCATTAAACCCCGGGCGGACGATCGGTCGGCAGTTGGAGCTGGCGATCGGTCGGCGCACGGAAAAGCCGGGTGACATCGGGGTTGCGGTGCGGGAGGTTTTGGCGGACGTGGGGCTGCCGCCTCGTGCTGCTTATGCTCTTCCTCGCGAGCTTTCCGGTGGCATGGCGCAACGTGCGGCGTTGGCGGTGGCGATCGCACCTCGGCCCAAGATCCTTATTGCGGATGAGCCCGAAACCGGCCTTGATCCAGTATTACGCCGGGTCGTGACGGAGCTGATGCTCGATTGTGCACGTCGGTTGGGCGTTGGGCTGATGTTGATCTCCCACAACATGGACACGGTGGAACGCGTGGCGGACTTTGTTGTCACTGTAGGTCCGCCTCCGAAGGGCACTCCGGTTGGCGCTCCCTCCCGGGGTGTGTTGGCGGAGGCCAAATGAACGAAGCCCCGTTGAGCGCAGAAGTCCGACAGGTGTTTGCGGACAAGGCCCCGATTCTTGAGGTGGGTTCGGTCAGCAAGACGTTTTCCCTGCAGGGAACATGGCCTTGGAGCGCCCGCCGTACGGTGCATGCGGTTCAAGACGTGTCGTTCACGCTGGTCCCTGGGGAGGTCATCGCCCTGATCGGTCAGTCAGGCTCCGGAAAAACCACCGTTTCACGCATGGTGTTGGGCCTTGAACAGGTGTCCCAGGGCAAAATCATGTTGGAGGGTCGCCCTTGGCACACCTTGGCCGAGAGCGAACGCCGAAATCTTCGAGTGTTCTACCAATATGTTCCGCAGGATGCCCTGTCAGCGTTGGACCCTCAGCAGACCGCCCTCGAGCACGTGGTGGAATCGCTGACGGTACTGGGCGGGCGTGATCGCGCGAAAGCTGAGCGCGAAGGCGTTGAAATGTTGGAGAAGCTTGGGTTGGCACACAGGCTGCACGCCCTGCCTCGTGAGATGTCAGGGGGCGAACAACGAAGAGTAACGTTGGCTCGGGTGTTTGCGCTCCAGCCGCGTTTGGTGGTGGCAGATGAGCCGACCAGCGGGCTCGACCCCGACCGACAGGAGTCGGTGCTTGAGGACATGATTCGAAATCTTCACCCCGAAGCGGGATGCATTCTGGTTACCCACGATATGGCGCAAGCGCGCCGCTGGTGTCATCGTGGGTTGGTGATGCTGGAAGGACAGGTAATTGAGGAGATCCGATTTCCGGACGGACAGCCCCAACATCCGTACAGTCGGATGTTGTTCGACCCATGGGGAGAACATGATCTCACGCGATCGAGCGATTTCTAGTATTCTAGGTGACGTCGAACTTGGAGTGGTGATGCGCTGGTTCCGATTCCTACCGTTTTTGGCTCTCGGGGCAGCGGTGTTGGTCGCGTTCGAGGAGCCTGCCTATTGCGATGATTCGGGTAAGGAAGCGGAAAAACTCCGCTTGCAGGAGGAAATGACCAAGTTGGCCTCTAAGAATGCTTGGGCCGGCGTGGAATCCAAATATCAGGCATTGGTCGACCTGAAACTCCCCTTGACGTTCGATGATCACTTCTACGGCGCACAGTCGGCGCGGTTCTTGGGCAAAACCTACGAGACCTACAACCGTCTCGACGCTGCGCGTCAGATCGACCCGCGGCCGGAGATCTTGACCGAGTTGGAAGGTATCGACGCCCACTATGGGCGCGTTGAAATCAAGGGCAATCCGCGGCGCCGGCCCGAATTGGTTGCGGCGATGATGCCGTTTGCACCGGATGAACGGAAGAGTATTGAATATGCCATGGAAGTGGTCGTCAATACCGGTTCGTTCAAAGGGATGCTTCCCTTTGGTGAGTATACCGTGGGCGACAAGACGTTTACGGTCGCGGAAGGCAAGGAATTCCAGATCGTCCAGGTCAGCAAGAACGCTGGCACGGTGTCCGAAGGGACGATTGTGTATGCGGGACCGATCGTTTCAGCCGGGTATCAGTTTTCCGCAACGCCCGCGCCAGGATCCGCACCCGGCGGAGATGTGACGGTGGAGCATCCGGACACGATGGCGGGGTCTGGCATTGCCATTGATGCAGGCGCGGAAATTGGATTTAGCAAGACGTTCGGTGTGGCGGCGACGGTCGGTTACACTGGTCTGTACGGCGGCGACATCCTGCATGGTGTCAGCGGTTGGGCTGCAATGACGGTTCGCCCTGGCGAACTTCGTATTGCGGCTGGTCCAACGTACGGCATGATTTGGGGGCGCGGAGTAGGGATGGCGGAGTGGTGGGACATCGGCCATGATCAAGCCGCTACGCCCAATTCGTCGCTCGATTTCGTTGGCCTGGGGCTCGTGGGCGGGGCCCGGATGTCGGTGGGCTACGGGGTGATCGATTTTTCGGAGAAGATTCAAGGTTCCGTCGAGCTCGGCGGATCTTGGCAGTTTGATGGTGTGCGCTCCTATTTCGGGGGCGGGCTCCGGGTTGGAATCGTGCCGAAAATTCAGCGCTACAAGGGATGAAACCCTTCGCGCCGGTTGTTGACGTTTGGTAAGGACCGCCCCTCATTGGTGAGGCATGGAGAACCTGATGAATTCGCAAAAATCCTCTTTGGTGAAACGATCCCTGCAGCTCATCATGGGCATTGCCATGGCACTACCGCTGGTGGCAAGCGCGGGGGAGGTTCGGTTTTCGCCAGAAGACGGCCATGCCTACAATCCAGTCTGGTCTGCAGACGGGAAATATGTGGCGTTCGAGGTTAATCGTTACGATGGCGGCAGCATTGACCTGTTCATCTCTCAGGTGAGCG